>CAYMAW010000032.1:0-9928 GCA_964388565.1 uncultured Piscirickettsiaceae bacterium
ACACGAATACTTTTAGGTGTTACTTCTACTAGCTCATCGTCATCGATAAATTCTAGTGCTTGCTCAAGAGAGAAGCGGATAGGTGGCGTTAATACTTGTGCTTCATCTGTTCCCGATGCACGCATATTGGTTAGTTGTTTACCTTTTAAGGCATTAACGGTTAGGTCGTTTGCACGAGAATGTAACCCAACAATCATTCCTTCGTAAATTTCTTCACCGTGACCAAGGTACAGACGACCACGCTCTTGTAGGTTGAATAAAGCAAAAGTAAGGGCTTTACCTTGTCCATTAGAGATAAGTACACCATTTTGGCGTTCGCCTAATGTTCCTGCAAATTTTTCAGCGTAATGTGAGAAACTTGAGAAGATTAAACCATTACCTTGGGTAGCGGTCATAAATTCTGTTCTGAAACCGATTAGCCCACGAGAAGGGATGATAAAATCTATTCTTACTCGACCGTATCCATCAGGAATCATGTCTTCCATGATTGCTTTACGAATACCTAGTTTTTCCATTACCGTTCCTTGGTTTATTTCAGGAATGTCAACAGTTAGGTTTTCATAAGGTTCTTGCATTTGACCGTCTATTTCACGGAAGATTACTTCTGGGCGAGAGATTCCCATCTCAAAGCCTTCACGACGCATTGTTTCGATTAAAACGGAAAGGTGTAATTCACCACGACCAGAAACACGAAACTTATTAGCATCTTCTGTGTCATCAACACGAAGTGCAACATTAGTGATTAATTCTTTGTCTAGTCGTTCGCGAATTTGGCGAGAAGTTAATAATTTACCTTCTTTACCAACAAAAGGTGAGTTGTTAACTTGGAATGTCATGCTAACCGTTGGCTCATCAATTGATAGTGTCGGTAAGGCAACTACATTGTCAGGGTGGCAAATGGTATCAGAAATTAATAGTGGGTCAAAACCAGAGAAGGCAATAATGTCCCCTGCGTTGGCTGATTCAGTATTAATTCTTTCAAGTCCAAGGTAGCCAAATATTTCGCCCATTTTTCCATTACGAATGTTTCCTTCTCTATCAATGATTTTAACAGCCATGCCGACTTTAGCAATACCTTGTTTAATACGGCCAGTACCGATAACACCTTTGTAGCTATCGTAATCTAAAGAGATAACTTGTAGTTGGAAAGGGGCTTGCGTATCAACTTGAGGAGCATTTACCGTATCTACGATAGTTTGGAATATACACTCCATATCGCCTTCACGCACATCTTCTTCCATGCCTGCAAAACCATTTAGACCTGAAGCATAAATAACTTGGAAGTCCATTTGCTCATCAGTTGCACCTAAACGGTCGAATAAGTCAAAAGTTTGGTCAAGTACCCAGTCAGGTCTTGAACCAGGACGGTCAATTTTATTGATAACAACAATTGGTTTTAAACCTTGTTTTAGTGCTTTTTCGGTTACAAAACGCGTTTGTGGCATTGGGCCTTCAACCGCATCAACAAGTAATAATACTGAATCAACCATTGAAAGAATTCGTTCTACTTCTCCACCAAAGTCAGCATGCCCAGGGGTGTCAACGATGTTGATACGGTAGTCATTCCAGTTTACGGCAGTATTTTTAGATAGAATGGTAATCCCTCGTTCTTTTTCAAGATCGTTAGAGTCCATCATACGCTCGCCAGTATCCTTTCGGACACTGTCCATCGTTCCAGATTGTTTTAAAAGTTGATCAACTAGGGTTGTTTTACCGTGATCAACATGGGCAATAATCGCAATGTTACGAATATGGTCTGCGTTCATAATGACTGTCTCTAAGATTTGAAAAAAAAGGTATTATACTGGTAAAGTCAAAAAGAAGTTAGCTATTTTAATTATTTGAAATAATTAGCTTATTTATGAGTTTTGGAAAAAAGTGCTTGGGGAGGTAAAGTAACCTCTAAATGGCTTACCATTAAGACAGTATCTTAAGACAGCCATTCACAATGTAAATATTAATTTAGTTTTGACTCTAGCTCTTCCCAAGCGGCAAATAATGTTTCTAGTTCTTTTTCTTTATGGCTAATTTTATCTAGTGTTTTTTGAAAATCATCTTGTTGGTAAAAATCTGCTTGAGCAGATATTTTTCCTAGTTGCTCGATGTTTTTTTCTAGTTCGTCTATTTGCAAAGGAATAGCATCGTATTGTTGCTGTTCTTTATAGCTTAGTTTTTTTTTGGTTGGTTCAGTTTTTTTGGTGCTAGTTAGTTTTTTATCTGTTTTGGCGGTTGCTAAATTTGGTCTTTGTCTTAACCAATCGTCATAGCCCCCTACATATTCATTAACTTCGCCCTGTGCATCAAATACGATTGAACTGGTTGCTACGGCGTTTAAAAATTGTCTATCGTGGCTAACAATTAGGATAGTGCCTTGATAGTTTAAAATTAGCTCCTCTAATAGTTCAAGCGTTTCTATATCCAAGTCGTTGGTCGGCTCATCTAGTACCAGTAGGTTAGATGGTTTAGCAAAAACTTTAGCTAGTAGTAGGCGATTTCGTTCACCACCTGATAATGATTTTACAGGTTGCCTAGCTCTTTCTGGCGAGAATAAAAAGTCTTGTAGGTAGCCCATAACATGCTTGCGTTGACCGTTTATTTCGACATAATCTGATTCTTCAACGACACTTTCCACTACTTTTGCATTTTCGTCAAGCTGTATTCTATGTTGATCAAAGTAAGCTATTTTTAGATTTGTTCCTAGTTTTACTGTCCCTGATTGTGGTTGTAAGTCACCGAGTATTAGTTTTAAGAGTGTTGATTTACCACAACCATTGGCACCAATGATACCGATTTTATCACCACGAATAACCATGGAAGAAAAGTCTTTTACGATAATTTTATCGGCAAATTCAAAATTGATATTGTCAATTTCGATAACTTGTTTACCAGATTTTTCGGCAACATTACTTTGCAAGTTTGCTTTACCTTGTTGGCTACGGCGTGCTTTGCGTTCTTCTCTAAGTTTTTCTAAATCTCTTACTCTGCCTTCATTTCGGGTTCTTCTCGCTTTAATACCTTGGCGAATCCACACCTCTTCTTGAGCTAGTTTTTTATCAAACTCCATGTTTGATTTAGCTTCAGATTCAAGCTGTTCGGATTTGCGGATTAAATAAGTGGCATAATCACAGTCCCAGCTATATAAATTGCCACGATCAAGTTCAACTATTCTGGTTGCTAAGGCTTGTAAAAATGCACGATCATGGGTAATGAAAACTAAGCTACAATTTAAGTTTTTTAAAAAATCCTCTAACCATTGAATTGACGGTATATCTAAGTGGTTAGTTGGCTCGTCTAAGAGTAGAATGTCAGGTTCTTGCACGAGTGCTTTTGCGAGTAAGACTCTTCTTTTCATACCGCCAGAAAGTGATGAAAACTCAGCGTCAGCAGGTAGTTTTAATTTAGAAATAACGGTTTCTACTTTTTGGTTTACCGTCCAGCCATCTTGCTTTTCAATTTCGTGTTGAACAATCGTCATTTCGTCTAAAACAGATTCTTGGTAATTTTCGGCAAGTTGATGACTTAATGCGTGATATTTATCAATTAAAGCACCAGCATTACCAAGCCCTAATGCAATTATATGGAAAACCGTGCCATTCATATCATTAGGAACTTCTTGTTGAAGTTTGGCTATTTTAATACCATCTTGAACTATTCTAGTTCCATCATCCGCTTCTATTTTACCTTCAATTACTTTTAATAAAGTTGACTTGCCTTCACCATTTCTCCCAACAATACAGACCCGTTCATTTGGTTCTATTTGAAAGGTAAGTTTATTAAATAATGTTTGCGTACCATAGTTAAGGTGCATGTCGCGTAAGAATAAGTGTGCCATTAATTTAAACTCCATAGTCTAGCTTTTAGGCCGTAACTTGTTGTGAAGCCGACCTCTATAAATTTAATTGTGCCATCTTTGTCAATGATAAAACTGGCAGGTACGGCTTTCGCTCCGTAGCGTTTCATCAGTTCACCATCTATATCATTGATAATGGTATTGGGTAGCATGTTATTTTTTTTTGCATAGGTTAATAATTCTTCGTTTGTTCCTGAACTTGTTGCTATTTTTATTGTTTTGTAGCTTTTAGAAACGCTTTCAATTCCATCTAGTCCAACTTCACAAATAGGGCACCAGGTTGCCCAAAAATGAATTAAAACGGGTTCACCTTTTAAATCGGCTAAATTAATGCTTTCGCCAGTGATGGTTTTAGCGTTAAAGTCAGGAGCTTGTCCTTGTGCAACATCGCCTTGCATAAAAGGGCGTAAAAGTAAGAAAATAGCAAGTAGAGCAATTGCCCATATGATATTTTGTACCCATTTTTTTTTGAAAAAATATTCTCTTGGTTTTTCTGATGACATGATGTAGCTCCATTAAGTTGTCCGTATTATAGTGCAGAAAACAAAGGTAAAATTTATTATGGAAGCAGAATTTTGGCATAATCGCTGGTCGGGGCGTATTTTATTTGTTGGCGAGTGAATAATCCTTTTTAATTAGGTATTATTTCACTAAAACTTTGAAAGAATTGGAACTCTTTAGGGTCGATTGTAGGCATTTTTTCGCTAACAAAAATGGCGGCTACACAATGGCGTATTCCAAATTCTTTTGCGGTCGTTAGTGCGGTTAAATTATCATCAATTAATAATGTTTTGGCAGGGTTGTAGGGGAAGTCTTGCTGAATATCGTGCCAAATCTGAATGTCTTCTTTGGGTTTTCCGTAATCATGGGAGCTGATGAGTGCATCAAAATATTGTTCGATTTCCGTCATTTCTAGTTTTATTGCAAGGCTATCTCTATGTGCGTTGGTAACCATAATGACATTTTTATTTTGTTTTTGTAGTGCCTGTAAAAACTCGATAACCTGTGGGTGGGGTTTAATTAAATGTTTAATATCATGTTTTAACTCTGCAACGGGTAATCCCAATTGTTCAGTCCAGTAGTCTAAGCAATACCAGTTTAGTGTGCCTGTTTGAGAATGGATTTTCTTATAAATGAAATCATTCGCCTCTTTTAGTGTAATTGCGTTTTTTTCAGCATAAATTTTAGGAAGATACGACATCCAAAAATGGTAGTCAAAGTGCAGGTCTAATAATGTCCCGTCCATATCAAGTAAGACGGTATCAATTTCTTGCCAAGGAATATTTAAGTTTTTTATTAGCATTTTAAGGGTTCTTTGTTACTATAGTATGTATGGGAAATTTTAAATCAGACAAAAAGTTACCACAAATTTTATCTAAAAAAATTGCTGTTCAGTCAAAGTTATTTAGTATTGAAGAACTTGAAGTTAAGTTTAACAATGGCGTACATATGCAATATGAAAGAATGGTCGGTTCTGCCAATGGTGCGGTGCTTATTATAGCCATAAAAGATAATTGTTTTGTGTTGATAAAAGAATACGCGGCAGGTATGGAACACTATGAGCTTACTTTTGCAAAAGGTAAAGTGGACGATGGAGAGAGTTGGCAACAAGCAGTAGAACGAGAAAGCCAAGAAGAATTGGGTTATTTTCCTCAAAAGGTAAAGCTACTTAAATCAGTCTCACTTGCTTCAGGTTATATGACACATCAAACCCAGATAGCATTAGCGGAAGATTTAATAGAAAAAACCGCTGTTGGAGACGAGCCAGAAGTCTTAGAGGTTGTCTATTGGCCAATTAAAGACTGGAAAAAATTATTAGAACAAGATTATTTTACCGAAGGGCGTTCTTTTGCGGCATTGTTACTTTATTTGACTGAAAAAAATATGATCTAAGGGTGGAGAGTAATGTGATATTTACCCCCCCTGGCACTTTTTGCTTTTGGGGGTTATTTACCAACCCTTTAAGTTTGTTTTTATAACCTCTGATAACGCATCGGTATGATCTTTTCGAGTGTTAAGAGCGGGGATATAACTAAATTTTTCACCACCATTTTCTTCAAAATATTCACGGTTCTCTTGGTCTATTTCTTCAATTGTTTCTAAACAGTCTGCTGAAAACCCAGGGCAAACTACTTGGATATTTTTTATGCCTAAGCCAGGTAGCTCTTTCATGGTTGCATCGGTGTAAGGTTTTATCCACTCTTCTTTGCCAAATAGAGACTGAAAAGTGATTTTATAATCATTATCAGCTAACGCTAATTCAGATACCAACATTTTAGCCGTTTCCATGCACTGTTTGTAATAAGGATCGCCAGCCTCTAGTTGTTTTTTAGGAATGCCATGAAATGAAATGACTAGTAACTCTGGTTTTCCAAGTTTTTGCTGGTGTTCGCGAATGGAATTGGCTAGAGCTAAAATATAGTTTTTGTCATTGTGGTAGCCCGTAATAAATCTTAGTTCAGGCACCCAACGCCATGTTTGTAGCTCTTTGGTGACACCCTCAAAAGTAGAGCCAATGGTTGCAGAGGTGTATTGAGGGAATAAAGGTAAAACGATAAACTTTGTACAACCTTTGCTCGCTAACTTTTGTAATGAGCTAGCGATAAATGGGTTTCCGTAGCCCATGCCGACTTCAAATTCTACTCGTTTCCCAACATTTTCAGTAATGTTTTTCTTGATGGCGATGAGTTGATCGTTGCAAATATCAAGTAACGGTGAGCCTTTGCCGTACTTTCCCCATACTTCTTTGTAAGCAACTGCCGATTTAGCCGGTCGTGTGGTTAAGATGAATAGGTTTAGGACGATTTTCCACCAAAGTTTATTGGGTGCTTCAATCACGCGGTTATCTTGTAAAAACTCTTTTAAGTAAGGTTTTAAAGCTTCTTTGGTGGGTGCTTCTGGTGTCCCAACATTGGTAATTAAAATTCCAATAGCTTGGTCTTGATTGTCTTGTAGTGATATAGGGTTTTTATAAAACATCTTAGCCTAGTTTATATTCTTATTTTTAGTGTGGTTAATTTTAAGCTAAAAACTAGCTTACTTGGAATTTATTTATTTTGGTAAAGGATAAAGGTTTTTTATTAGGAACACTATCAAGAAAGTATTGAAGTTTTTTCTAAAGAAAATTTAAAAACATTTTCAGTTAATTCATCACCTAAATCTAGTTCTAGATAAACAGAGGTAAGTTGTAAATCTTTTAGGTAGGTTTCTTCTGTTCCATACAAACGATCTCCTACAATTGGGAATCCAGCTTGTGATAGGTGTTTGCGGATTTGGTGTTTTCGCCCTGTTTTTATTGATACTTCCAGTTTAGTACAACTTTCTTCCTCGTTATATTCAAGTGCTTTTGCGAAACTTAGAGCGGGTTTATTATCAATGGGTTGGTCATAAGTTTCTTCACCTAAAAATTTCCCTTGTACGGTTGCATGATATATTTTAATTAACTTTCTCGCGGTAAATACACGGGTCAACTTGGCCGCCATTTTATGATTGTGGGCTATTAGCATTAAGCCGTCCGTCGCCTTGTCTAAACGGTGCACAATGATAGCAGGGCGGCTTTGTCCTTCGAATTTGTAGTCAGTCTCTATCCAGCGATTAATCGTTGTATGGTCAGCCCATTTTGAACCTTGGCAAAGAACACCTTTGGGTTTGTACCAAACGCTAAAATCAACTTTATCGCAAATTAATTGCGGTACGGGGATTTTGCTTTCTAAAATGGTTTTATTAAAGTAAAAAAAAAGGGTGTCTTCTATATTGATGTTTTTTTTAGCACGACGAATTCGTCTTGGTTTAGATTGTTCTTTAGTTTGCAACCAAACCGCACCTTTTTGCATAAACAGCTTAAGTTGTTGTTTTGAAAAGTTTGTGTTTTCAGCTAAACACTCAACAACGGTTTGTTTGTTAAAAGAAGGTGAAAATTGTTGTTCAAATGGTTCATTCATAGTGTATATTCTATCGCATGAAATGGACTATAAATAAACAAAACTTAGAAATAATCAAAACGAATAGAAAAGGCTCAATTGGTTTAAAAGTTGAACCAAATCGTATCGCACTGATGGTGCCTAAAAATATGAGTGATGAAACAATTAATCTTTTTGTTGAAAATGAAAAAGAATGGTTGTTACAAAAAATAACCGAACAAAAACAACACATGCCTAAACACATTAGTTTTATTTCTGGTAATGAACTGTTGTTATTTGGTGAAAAAATTCTGTATAAAGAAGATAACCATACGCCCGTAGTTAAAGTACACACGGTATTTTTGGATACAACCTTAACGGTTTATTGTAAACAACAACGGGCTTTGAAAAATTTGCCAGGGGCGGTTAGGAAAATAGCGATTAGTTTTTTTACAGAACAATTAAACTTATTTTTAGATGAAATTTTACTAAATTGGGCAAATAAAATACAAGTAAACCCAACTGAAGTTAGCATTAAAAATTATAAATCACGGTGGGGTAGTTGTTGTGTTGATGGTAGAGTACAATTTAACTGGCGTTTAGCGATGGCACCGAAATCGGTGGTTGAATATGTGGTTATTCATGAGTTATGTCACCTGATTCACGCTAACCACTCTAAACAATATTGGCAGGTAGTCGCAAAGTTTTGCCCCGACTATCAACAACAAAAAAACTGGTTAAAAGAAAATGGAGCGACTTTAATGTCGCTTTAGGAGAATATACGCGTGGAAGAAATTAGTTCGTTACAAGAGTTAGATGATCTAAAACAAAGCCAAGATGCTTTGTTGGTGTTATTTGGTGGCAAAGAATGCAATGTTTGTCATGTTATTAAACCTAAGTTAATAGAATTAATAGAAACTAACTACCCCAAAATAAAAATGGTTTATATTGATTGTCATGTGAATACTAAAGTTTGTTCTCAACAAGGCGTGTTTAGTTTGCCCGTTGTGCAAGTGTTTTTTACTGGACAAAAGTTTATTGAAGAGGTGAGAACTTTTAGCTTGAAAAAATTATCTGATGATTTAATCAAGCCTTATACCCTAATCTGTAGATAGGGTTTGGATACAGGGTGCTAGTTCTTTTACTCTAGGGGTTTGCTAAAAATCTTAGTCGCACCCATAGGTTCGGCGTGCATTTTTAGTGAATCCATAGAGTAAAAGGGCTGGTGCGCTGTGCCAAATTCCTATCTGCGGATTAGGGTTATGGTTTAGTTTTTTAGTTTCTTGATTGGTAACGGTAGGGTCTTGGTTTAGAAGACATTTTTTTAGTTGTGTTTTCTAGTGCTTGAACCTGGCTTTGCGTTGCGGTTTGCTGTTGCTGTAATTGATTTATTTGTTGTTTTAAGTCAATTAACAATTTCTTAATCAAGTGTTCTTCTTTGTTATAAGTTTTATTTGTTTGTTTGTTTAATTTAAGTTTAATTTCTTTTAAGACTTTTCCTTGTTTATGAATAGCCCAAGAAATATTGTTTATTTTTTTAAGTTGTGAGTCTGTTAAACCTGCGTTGGCTATTTTAATGGGCTTATCGGTGTTGCTTTTAACTTGTGCTTTGGTTTGTGCACTAATTTGTGATTGGGTCAATTTAACCAAATCAGTTAATGTCGTTAACATGGTTTGATTATGTTTTATATCTGCTTGTAAGTTTTTAATTAGTTGTGTTTGTTGTGCTTGAAGTTCATTTGTTTTTTGATTAAACGCGTTTAATTGCTCTTTAATCTCTGTGTTATTAATTGTAATGACTGGTTTTTTAGAACTAGTATCAGCATTTTTTTCTAAAGCTTGTGGTGTTTCTGGTTGGTGTACTTGCTTTTCAGACTTTATGATTGTTGATGGTCTTGCATTTAATGACTCAAATAAAGAGGCAAGTTGATCTAACTTCATTTCACTTTTTTTACCCGACAATGATAGTTCAGTAGCAATAATATCTAAAACTTCACCTTTCATGAGTTCACTTTTTTTATTTAATGAATAATAAAAATAGCCGACAACCCCCATTGCAATCAAACTGATGATTATGCTAACCGTTAACATAATTGCCATGGCACTTTTACTATTGGTAATTATTTTATTCGCTTTGCTAACACTATTACGCCAAGCAATGGTTGAATCGGATAATTCA
>CAYMAW010000033.1:0-9878 GCA_964388565.1 uncultured Piscirickettsiaceae bacterium
TGAGGAGTAATCACGAAAAACTTTTTTTAAATTGGTTTCTTCTGTTATTCGAATCGCTTTAATGTAAGGTCTTGAAAATTGATTACAAAATTCTTCGCTTTCTTCTCCATGAAACTGTAATAAATCAATTTTTGTTTTGACAATAACCTCATTTACAAAATCTACTGTTGGATTAACAAACAACGCTGTAGAAGTAACAAAAGCAGGTAATATTTTAACTATTTCAACTGCTTGTGGAATAGAAATATTGCGAATACTTTTTCCAAAAAAAACAAGTCCAATTGCATCTGTACCAGCATAACATGCTGTTTTAGCATCTTCTACATTAGTAATTCCACAAATTTTAGTTCTTGTTCTTAGGTATTCCATAGTAATTCTGTTAACTCATTTCTTGGTAAATTATATTTTTCAGGATAAAAAGCATTCACGAAGTATAGACCGTCCGCAGGAGCAGTCATCGCCGCTTTACTTCTATCTTTTAAGTCTAACAATTCAACTAACCAACTGGTTTTTTTATGACCTTTACCAATTTTAAGCAAACTGCCAACAATATTTCTAACCATATGATGTAAAAAAGCATTTGCTTGAATATCAACAAAAATAAAATCTCCATTACGAGTAACGGATATTTTTTGTAAATTTCTATTTGCATTATTTGCTTGGCATGCTAACGCTCTAAAAGAGGTGAAATCATTTTCACCCAATAAGGTTTGTGCGGCCACATTCATCTTTTCGACATCCAATATCTCACGCACCCAAGTTACTCGTTTGGCTAGCACGGCAGAGTGAACTTCACGGTTGAAAATAACATAGCGATACTGCCTTGCAAAGGCTGAAAATCGTGCATTAAATTCATCATCAACTTTTTTTTGCCATACAACTCTAATATCGGCAGGTAAGTTTGTATTCACCCCTTCAATCCAAGCCCTTTCAGGACGATTCGCTTGGGTCTCAAAATGTACGACCTGACCAATTGCATGTACTCCTGTATCGGTTCTTCCCGCACAACGCACTGCAATTGGTTCATTTGCAATAACACTCAACGCTTTTTGTACAAGCTCCTGCACTGACACGCAATGTTTTTGTGATTGCCAGCCGCAATAATTTGTGCCTTGATACTCAATACCTAAAGCAATTTTAATAATTTTGCTCATATATTAAAGATGATATTTAATTAACAGTTCCGCAATTTGTACGGTATTCGTTGCCGCACCTTTTCTTACATTATCAGCAACAACCCAAATATTCAAACCATTTTCACAAGCAATATTCTCACGAACTCTACCAACATAAACAGGGTTAGTCTCAGCCGCATCAGATACTGCGGTAGGATAACCGCCGTCTACATGCTCATCAATCAATTCTATTCCATCAAATTCTCTAAATAATTTTTTAGCTTCATCGGCAGTTATTTTTTGTTTTGTTTCAATATGTATCGCTTCACTATGACCAAAAAACACTGGAACTCGTACCGCTGTTGGGTTCACTTTAATTGAATCATCACCCATTATTTTTTTAGTTTCCCACACCATTTTCATTTCTTCTTTAGTGTAACCATTCTCTAAAAAAACATCTATTTGTGGGATAACATTAAAGGCAATTTGCTTAGGATAAACATTAATTTCAACTGGTTTAATATTTAATAAATTAGCTGTTTGTTTTGCCAATTCTTCGATTGCCGATTTCCCTGATCCTGAAACCGCTTGATAAGTTGAAACATTAATTCTCTCAATACCAACCGCGTCATAAATAGGCTTTAGCGCCACTAACATTTGTATAGTCGAACAATTAGGATTAGCAATAATACCACGATTTTTATAGCCAGCTACCGCTTCAGGATTCACCTCTGGTACAACTAAGGGAATATCATCGTCATAACGAAATTCTGAAGTATTATCAACCACAACACAGCCTGCCGCCGCGGCTTTAGGTGCATATTCTCTTGAAACACTAGCCCCTGGCGAAAATAATCCTATTTGAACTTTAGAGAAATCAAATTCAGATAAATCCTGAATTGTTAACCAACCGCTATTAAATTCTAATCGTTTACCTGCCGAGCGTTTACTCGCTAAAAGATATACCTTTCCAACAGGAAACTTTCTTTCTTCTAATACTTTTAAAATTGTTTCGCCAACCGCACCACTTGCACCAACAATGGCGATATCATATTTTTTTGTCATCTTTTGATTTCTCTTCTTGTTTATTTTCTAAAACTTCAGTCTTTGGTTCAATGTTTGCAGATAATTCTTTTTTTTCTATTTCTGAAAAGCTAACAATCATTCCACCTTCCGTTAGCTCTCGACTCTCCCCTATAAATTTTCCGCCTGCTTCAATCAACATTTCGCCACAAATCACTTCACCTAAGCATTTTCCTGTTGCTAAAATTTCTATTTTTTCGCAAGAGATCTTTCCTTCTAAAGTCCCACTCACAATAATTATTTTAGCTTTAACGATCCCTTTAATTCTGCCGAGCGTTCCAATAGAGATGTCATTATCCGTTTCAATAATGCCATCTAAAGTGCCATCTATATGCAAAGATCCTTCTGGGTTGATTATTTCTCCATTTATTTGACATCCCGCAGCAATAATTGTTTTTCCACCATTTGCACTTGACTGTGAATTTTTTGACTTAAAGATCCCCATGGTACACCCTTAATCGTTTTAAAAATTTCATTATAATTTTTCATATTCCATTCTACAAAACTAGCAGGATTTAACTTGCGTTGTAAGAATTGGACTTCATAGTGCAGATGATCACCTGAAGACAATCCAGTTGAACCAATATCACCAATATGATCATTTTTTAACACAACTTGCCCTGTTTTAATATGGCGTTTGTTTAGGTGAGCATAAATTGTTTTAAAGCCATTATTATGACTAATAATAATCAAGTTTCCAAAGCCACTTTTCTTATGATAACCAGAAAACTCAACGACACCATTTGCAGTCACAATAACCGGATCACCTCTTTTGCCTTTATAGTCCAAACCTTTATGAAATTTCTTCTCACCTAAAACAGGATGCATTCGCCAGCCATAGCCACTGCTTACACCTTTAAAGTTTTTGACTGGTCGTCCATTTGGGATCTCTTTCAGCATTAACTGTCTTTCTAAACTTGATAACTGAACGAGCTTTACTCGATCTTCAACAGGAATATTTTCACCAACATTTCCATCTATTAGCTCTTCTAAGCCCTGTAAAGTTTGATCCAAAAACTGAACCTGCTTGCGTTTATTATCTAATTCTTTTTGAAAGCTATCATTTTCTACTTTTAAACTGGCATATGCGGCTTGTTTTTTTTCTAAAACAGCTTGATACTCTGCCTTTGCAATTAACATATCATTGTCAATTGCTTTAACCTCTTGACTTAACCACCAAACAGTGACCGAACTACTAGCAATTAAAAAAATAATGAACAAAAATGATAAAAAGGCAAACTTTCTTAATAACTGATTAAAAGAATAACTTTTAGAGCCGTGTACATCACTAATGGTAATTGTAAATTTATTTTTCATTTAACTAGAAAACATCACTTTTATAAAGATGCGATAATTGCATCGCCCATTTCAGAAGTTGATACTTTTGTCATTCCTTCTGACCAAATATCCCCTGTCCTTAAACCTTTGTCCAACACTTTGCTTACCGAGTCTTCAATTTTTATCGCTAAATCTTCACGGTTCAAACTATAACGCAACATCATTGCCGCGGATAAAATCGTCGCGAGCGGATTAGCTATATTTTGACCTGCGATATCTGGAGCAGAACCATGACTTGGTTCGTACATGCCTTTATTATTTTGATCTAAAGAAGCGGACGCTAACATACCAATTGAACCCGTTAACATTGAAGCCTGATCTGACAAAATATCTCCAAACATATTGCCCGTTACAACCACATCGAACTGTTTTGGCTTAAGCACTAGTTGCATTGCGGCATTGTCCACATACATATGTTTTAACTCAACATCGGGATAGTCTTTAGATACTTCATTCATCACTTCTCGCCATAATTCAGTTACTTCTAAAACATTTGCCTTGTCAATAGAGGTTAATTTTTTATCTCGTTTCATTGCAGCATCAAATGCAACATGTGCAATGCGTTTAATTTCAGATTCTGAATAAACATAAGTATTGTAACCTTGTCGTTCACCATTTTCTAATGTACGAATTCCACGCGGCTGTCCAAAATAAATTCCACCCGTTAGTTCCCGAACAATTAGCATATCTAAACCGGCAACCACTTCGGGCTTTAGTGTTGAAGCATCTGCTAATTGCTTAAATAAATAGGCTGGTCTGAGATTGGCAAACAACTGCATTTCTGAACGCAATCGTAACAAGCCCTTTTCAGGCCTTACCGAAATATCAAGTGATTCCCACTGATAACCGCCAACGGCACCTAATAAAATAGCATCTGCATTCTGTGCTTTTTGCATCGTTTCATCTGATAGAGGAATACCATGCACATCATAAGCCGCACCACCTACTAAATCTTCAGACATAATAATATCTAAACCATCAGACGCTTTCAAAGCATTTAAAACTTTAACCGCTTCTGCTGTTATTTCAGGACCTATGCCATCACCAGGTAAAACTAATACATTACTTGCCATCTTCTCTCTCATTTAAATAACCAAGGGTTTTTCTTTTTATAAACTTCTTCAAAATCTTTAATTTTTTGTTGGTGCTCTAAGGTTAAACCAATATCATCTAAGCCATTTAATAAGCAATGGCGTTTAAAAGAATCAATTTCAAAACTAATTTCTTCGCCTGTTTTCTTTATTATTTTCCGGTTTTCCAAGTCAATGGTTAATTGATAACCTACTTCCGCTTCAATTTCCTTAAAAATAGTATCGACAATTTTATTTTCTAATGTAATTAATAAAATACCATTTTTAAAACTATTATTAAAGAAAATATCAGCAAAACTTGGTGCTATCACCGTATCAATGCCATAGCCTTTAATTGCCCAAGGAGCATGCTCTCTACTCGAACCACTTCCAAAATTTTCACGAGCAATTAAAATTTTACTCTTTTTATAACGAGGTAAATTTAATACAAAATCTTTCCGTATCGGGCGGTGAGAACAATCTGCATCAGGCACACCGACATCTTCATAGCGTAATTCATCAAATAAATTAGGACCAAACCCTGTTCGTTTAATTGATTTTAAAAACTGTTTTGGCAAAATCATATCCGTATCAACATTTGCACGATCTATCGGTATAACGGTAGAAGAATAGGTTTTAAATTTATCCACTATGCTTCCTTCAACATATCTCTAACATCAACAAAATGCCCTGCAATTGCCGCAGCAGCGGCCATTGCAGGACTAACTAAATGCGTTCTTCCACCCGCTCCTTGTCGCCCTTCAAAATTTCTATTTGAGGTTGACGCACAATGTTTTCCTGCAGGTAATTTATCATCATTCATGGCTAAACACATAGAACAACCGGGGTTACGCCATTCAAACCCTGATGCCATAAAAATCTTATCTAAACCTTCTTTTTCAGCTTGTTTTTTTACTAAACCAGATCCTGGAACCGCGATAGCTTGTTCAATTAAAGAAGAGATTTTGTGCCCCTTCAATATTTTTGCTGCGGCTCTAAAATCTTCTATACGAGCATTTGTACAAGACCCTATAAAAACATACTCAACGGGAATATCCTTTATTAACATATTGGCTTTCAAGCCCATATAATTCAAAGCTTGTTGAATTCCTGCGGCTTTAACGGCATCTTTTTCTTGCTTCGGATCAGGAACTTTTGCATTAATACTTGCAACCATTTCAGGTGTTGTTCCCCAAGAGACTTGTGGTTCAATCGAACTACCATCCATTTCAATGACTTTATCAAAAACGGCATTTTCATCCGTTCTTAATTTACGCCATGATTTTACCGCTAAGTCCCAGTTTTTTCCTTTAGGAGCAAACGGCTTTCCTTTTATATACTCAATAGTTTTGTCGTCAACACCCGTTAAGCCTACTCTTGCCCCCGCTTCAATCGCCATATTACAAACCGTCATTCGCCCTTCAATAGACATATCTCGCAAGACCTGCCCTGTAAACTGCATGGCGTGACCGTTACCTCCTGCTGTACCTATTTGACCAATAAGTGCAAGCACAACATCTTTCGGAGTCACTCCTTTTTGAAGCGTTCCCTCCACATTGACGCGCATATTCTTCATTTTCTTTTGAATCAAACATTGCGTTGCTAAAACATGCCCAACTTCTGATGTCCCTACACCATGTGCTAACGCGGCTAAAGCCCCGTGAGTTGCGGTATGAGAATCTCCACAAACCAAAGTCATGCCGGGTAAAGTTGCTCCCTCTTCTGGGCCCACTACATGCACTATTCCTTGGCGAACATCGCCTATACCAAAAATGGTAATACCGAATTCTTCGGCATTCATTCCTAGCGTTTCTACTTGAATCCGAGAAATAGGGTCAAGAATATCTTCTACGGTTTTATAATCTGTCGTGGGTACATTATGATCAAGTGTTGCAAGGTTGGCATCAACTCGCCAAGGCAAGCGACTCGCCATTCGCAAACCCTCAAACGCTTGTGGTGAAGTAACTTCGTGCAACAACTGTCTATCAATATAAATTAGAGCGGTGCCGTCTTCTTCACGAACAACATGAGCCTCCCATAACTTATCGTACAAAGTCTTACCCGCCCCTCCAGACATTGTTATAATCCCACCTTCAATTTAAATCCATAAAAACAAATTATTATAGCAAAGAATTATCACATGAGTTACCGTATTAAAGAAGCATTTTATTCACTGCAAGGAGAAGGATTCCATACTGGAAGACCGTCCATTTTCTGTCGCTTTTCAAATTGCAACCTGTGGACTGGAAGAGAGCAAGATAGAGAGGACGCCGCTTGTAATTTTTGCGACACTGAATTTTTAGGAATAAACGGGCAAAATGGTGGTAAATTTGATACCGCGGAAGAACTTGCTCAACACCTTTTAAGGTTATGGCCTTCTAAAGAAATAAAACCTTTTTTTGTTTTAACAGGTGGCGAACCTTTATTGCAAGTTGACCAGAATATTATTGACACTTTCCATCAACATAATATAGAAATTGCAATAGAAACCAATGGCACAAAAAAAGCACCTAACAATATTGACTGGATATGCGTTAGCCCAAAACCAAATGCTCCGCTAATATTAGATTACGGACATGAAATAAAACTAGTGTACCCTCAACAGGAAGTTACGCCCGAATCAGTAGCGAATTTAAAATTTGATTTCTTTTATCTGCAAGCAATGTTTGACAAAGACCCACTGATTTCCGCTAAAAATTTAAAAGAAACCGTCGATTACTGTCTTAAAAACCCACAATGGAACTTAAGCTTACAAACACATAAAATTCTAAACATTGACTAACACTAAATGTTTTTTATCAAAAACAGCTACCTACATGCCCCTGGCGTTTTTTACCCAGAGCAAAAAATGCCAGGGGCATAGGCAATCCTTTGTTTAAAACTTTAAAGTATTAGATGCAAATAGGGTTAGAAAATGCGAAAATATCTATCTTAATTACTTACAGGCAAAAAAATGAACAAACCTACTCTTCTTAGCGGTATTCAGCCTTCAGGGGATTTAATGATTGGCAATTATATTGGTTCAATTAAAAACTGGGTCAATATGCAAGACAAGAACAACTGCCTATTTTCATTAGTTAATATGCATGCAATCACTGTTGAACAAAATCCAACCGAATTAAGAAAACGCACACTAGACATCGTCGCCTTGTATTTAGCTAGTGGCATTGACCCAAATAAAAGCACCATATTTATCCAATCTCATGTATCGGAACACTCTGAACTAGCTTGGATTTTAAATTGCTCTACCTACATGGGTGAGCTAAATAGAATGACTCAATTTAAAGACAAGTCAAGCCGACATTCTCAAAATATTAATGTCGGATTATTTAGTTACCCTGTTTTAATGGCGGCTGACATATTATTATATCAAACTGACAAGGTACCCGTAGGAGCTGACCAAAAACAACATTTAGAATTAGCTAGAGACATTGCAAACCGCTTTAACAATCGCTTTGATAAGGAAATATTTAAAATACCTGAACCATTTATTGCACCGTCTATATCTGGTGGAAGAATCATGAGCTTGCAAGATCCTACTTCAAAAATGTCTAAATCAGATAAAAACATAAATAATTTTATCGGGCTACTAGATAATCCAAAAACTATTTTAAAAAAGTTCAAAAAAGCAACGACTGACTCTGGTTCAGAGATTTCCTATGATCTAACCAATAAACCAGGTGTATCAAATTTATTAACAATTTATTCTGTTATTAGCGGTCAACCCATTGATAATATCGTAAAGAACTTTGAAGGAAAAATGTACGGGCATTTAAAAATAGAGCTTGGTGAATTAGTCGCTGATTACCTAAAGCCTATTCAAGATGAGTTTTATCGCATAAGAGAAAACGAAACAGAACTAAAAATAATTTTAGCTAATGGCGCAAAAGAAGCTAAACAACAAGCACAGCAAACCATGCAAAAAGTACACGAAGCAATTGGGTTTGTTCTACCTTCATGATAAACAATAAAAATACCAATATTTTTATCACTGGCTGTTCTACTGGAATAGGACTTAATACCCTACAAACCTTGCACCAATTAGGCTATTTTGTCATAGGAAGTTGTCGCAAAGAAAAAGATGTTGAAACATTGAAACAACAGGGATTTAATTGTATTCAATTGGATCTTGCTTGTTCAGCGTCTATTCAAACCGCAATGACTAAACTAAAGGAGCTTACGAACAATAAAGTAGATGTCCTGTTTAACAACGGGGCATTTGGATTACCTGGTGCTGTAGAAGACCTAAGCCGTGAAGCAATGCAATTTCAATTTAACACCAATGTATTTGGCACACAAGAATTAACCAATAAAATTGTACCCATTATGCGTAAAAATGGTGGCGGTAAAATAATCTATAATAGTTCAATTTTAGGGTTTGCTGCCATGCAGTATCGCGGTGCGTATAATGCCAGTAAGTTTGCAATTGAAGGATTTGCAGATACGCTTCGCCTAGAAGTTAAACAAGACAATATTCACATTAGTTTAATTCAACCGGGTCCGATTATTTCTAATTTTAGAACCAATGCTTTTGAACAATTTAAACATTGGATTAACTACCAAAACTCCGCCCATCAAAATAATTATCAAGCAATGATTGCTCGCCTAAAAGAACCTGAATCAAATGCCCCTTTTGTTTTGAACCCTGATGCTGTAACCAAAGCCGTTTTGCATATTGTTGAACATAATAAACCTAAAATTCGCTACCCTATTACCTTACCAACCATCGTTTTTTCTTGGCTAAAAAGAGTTTTACCTACTCGAGCATTAGACCTGTTATTAATGAAAGCGGGCGGAGACGGAAAAAGATAGGCGAAGGACTTAACCGTCAAAAACATAAAAAATAATATTTTTTAGACACCTATAAAAATTCTCTTTAATTTTTATATAGTTAATTCTATAAAAAATGTGACATCTATCACATTTTCTATCTTTACATCCTCCATAATTTTTTTTTTAAAAAAAAAACCAGTATAATCAAAATCAAGCAATAGAAAGAACCCATATGAAAGGAGGTCATTATGAAAACGATAAACATCATTAAAATATTATTTCTACTTATAATCTCTTTCACTATCTCATCTTGTAGTGAGATTATAGAACAACAAAAAGCAATAGCAATAATCATTGACCATGCAAATAGCGATGGAACAAACGGTATTGAACCAACGAGAGAAAACTATGAACTTATTGGTGTTGATTTAAAAAATGTAGATACTTCTGTTTTAAATGATTACATCGCTAGTTTAAAAGGTTTTGAAGTAAATGGTCG
>CAYMAW010000034.1:0-9721 GCA_964388565.1 uncultured Piscirickettsiaceae bacterium
AATGCAGATTCTTATGGCTTTGATTTTTGGCAAGCATTAGCGGTTAAAAAATCGTTAAAGATGCTGACATTTGGTAAGTCCAAAAAGGCTACATTTCAATTATTAGCATTTAAACAACATGCTACCAGTCTAGCGTTTAGTTTTAGTTATAATTCTATTCACTATAATGTTAATTTACCTTTATTGGGTGAGCATAACGCATTAAACGCATTGGCAAGTTTAGCTGTTTGCGAAGCCGTAGGCTTTGATATTGAAGCTTTGATACCCCCCCTGGCAATTTTTAGTGGGGTTAAAAGTCGTCTGCAAGCCTTTAAATTACCGAATGGTTTATTGCTTGATGATACCTATAACGCTAGCCCAAGTTCTATGAAAGCAGGTATTGATGCATTGGTTTCCAACGCATCAAAATCAATATTCTGCATGGGAGATATGGGAGAAATAGGGAAAGATTCAATTAAAGAACATCAGTCGGTTGCTAATTACGCAAAAGAAAAAGGCGTTTCTTTTCTATTATGTTGTGGAGAAGAGACAAAAGACTTGCCCAATATATTTGGAGAAGGGAGTTTTTGGTTTGAAACAAAACAAGCTCTTGCAGAGAAGGCAATCCAGTTAATTAATTCAGAACAAGCAGAAAGTTGCTTGGTAAAAGGTTCTCGCTTTATGAAAATGGAAGAGATCGTTAATACAATTATAAAAGGAACAAAATAATATGCTAATTTATTTAACTGAATATTTGAGCCAGTTCGAATCGGGTTTCTCCGTTTTTAATTATATTACGATGCGAACGATTATGAGTGTTTTGACGGCATTAACCTTGTCTTTCATGATTGGCCCTGCCGTGATTAGAAAACTAATAGATATGAAAGTAGGGCAAGCGGTTCGTTTAGATGGGCCACAAACTCATTTGGTAAAAACAGGTACGCCGACGATGGGGGGCGTGATGATTTTGTTATCTGTCTCAGTTTCTGTTTTTTTATGGGGTGATTTAACAAATCATTACCTACTTATTGCAACTTTAACCATGCTCGGTTTTGGGGTGGTTGGTTTTGTTGATGATTATAGAAAAGTTGTCTATAAAGATCCAAATGGCATGCGTTCACGAACCAAGTTTTTTTGGCAGTCTATTGTTGGTTTAATCGCCGCTTATAGCTTATATGTATTAGCGACGGTTCCTACTGAAACGCAATTATTAATTCCCTATATGAAAGATACCTTTATTCATCTCGGTGCATGGACGGTTGTATTAGCTTATTTTGTGATAGTAGGATCATCAAATGCGGTAAATTTAACAGACGGTTTAGATGGCTTAGCAATAATGCCAACCGTGATGGTTGCGGCGGCATTGGGTATTATTGCTTATATGACTGGGCATGTATATTTTGCTAATTATTTGCACCTTCCGCATATTCCAGGAGTAGGCGAGCTTGCTATATTTTGTGCCGCATTAGCAGGGGCAGGGCTAGGTTTTTTATGGTTCAATGCTCACCCAGCACAAGTATTTATGGGCGATGTTGGCTCGCTTGCCATTGGTGCCGCATTAGGGATTGTTGCGGTAGCGGTTAAGCAAGAAATTGTCTTTGCTATTATGGGCGGTATTTTTGTAATAGAAACCTTATCGGTTATTTTACAAGTCGGTTCGTACAAATTAAGGAAAGGGAAAAGAATTTTCTTGATGGCTCCGATACACCACCATTTTGAACAAAAAGGCTGGCATGAGTCGCAGGTTATTATTCGTTTTTGGATTATTACAATTATATTAGTTTTGATTGGTCTAGCTAGTTTAAAAATACGCTAAGCTCTTTCTAGGGATTTTTTAGAAAAGGATAGGTTTTGATTTTAGTCGCAGGTTTAGGTGTAACAGGGCAAAGTGTTTTATCATTTTTGCACACTAAAAAAGAAAATTGTATTGCATTTGATACGCGTGCAAATTTTGATGTTAGATCATTAGAAATTTCTTATCCTAATACACCAATATTTACAGAAAAGCTTCCTGAAAATATAGCAGAAAGAGTCAGTAAAATAATCTTGAGTCCTGGTATTGCCGTTAACTCGCCTTGGCTAAGTTACTTTAAAGAAAAAAAAATTCCAATTATAGGTGACATTGAACTCTTTGCAACGCTAGCGGATAAACCGATTATTTCAATTACAGGCTCCAATGGGAAAAGTACGGTAACCAGTTTAGTAACGGAAGTTTTAAACGAGGCAGGTTATCAAGTCGGTATGGGCGGTAATATTGGCGTGCCAGTATTAGATTTATTAAACGATCAAAAAATATATGATGTGTATGTTCTTGAGCTTTCTAGCTTTCAATTAGAAACAACTTACTCCTTGCATTCGGTTTCAGCAACCATTTTAAATATTTGTGAAGATCATATGGACAGATACGATAGTTTTGATGATTATGTTACTGCCAAAAAACGCATATTTAAACATGCAGAAACAATTGTTTTACCTGACTTTTACAAGCAAGCATACAATGTAGAAAATGCAGTTTTTTTTGGTGGCAGTCAATTGTTATTAAATAATCAGCCGATTATGCCCGTTGAAGAAATGGCGTTACAAGGTAAGCACCATTTATTAAATGCACAAGCGACTATTGCTTTAACAAAAGATTTTAATATTTCGGCTGTTGATTATAAAACAGTGTTTCAACGCTATAAAGGCTTAGCACATCGTGCACAAACGGTTCTTATCTACAATGAAGTAGAGTGGGTTAATGATTCAAAAGGAACCAATGTTGGTGCAACACTAACCGCAATTGAAACATTATCGTCTAAAACAAATGGTTTAATTTTAATCGCGGGTGGGGTCGGCAAGGGTGCAGATTTTTCCCCTTTAAAAAAAGTGGTGCATGAATACTGTAAACAGGTTATTTTATTTGGTCGTGATGCAAGTTTAATAAATGACTGCTTAAATTATAGCCATACCTATCAAGTAAATAACTTATCTGAAGCGATCAAACAAGCGGTTATTGAGGCTAAAAGTGGCGATATTGTACTGTTTTCTCCTGCATGTGCTTCATTTGATCAATATAAAAACTACGAAGAGCGTGGGGAAGTATTTGAGTGCTTAGTTAAAAAGGAATGTGATGTTTAATTTAAATGAAACGCAAAATAAAGAGCCTCTTGACTATTGGTTGTTAGGCTCAATTTTGGTCTTAATTATGATCGGTTTGATTATGGTCGCATCAAGTTCAATTGCAATTAGTGAACAAAAATTTAATAATCCGCTACATTATTTTACTAGGCAAATTATCTCTGTTGGGTTGGGCGTATTTGCAGCATTATTAGTGTTCCGCATTCCTTTAATGATTTGGGGAAAATATAGAATTGTTTTGTTTTTATTTGGGATTGTTTTATTAATAGCGACAATCGTTTTGGGTAGAGAAATTGGAGGATCGACGCGTTGGTTACCATTAGGCGTTATGAATTTTCAAACTTCCGAATTTGTTAAATTAGCCGTTATTATCTTTATGGCAGGCTATTTAACACGCCATGCCAATGCTGTAAAAGAAAATTTTGAAGCAATTATTCGCTTATTTATACCGTTTGGAATTATGGCAATGTTACTCTTAATGCAACCTGATTTTGGTAGTACTTTTGTTATTGCCGTTATTATTGCAGGAATGCTACTTATTGCAGGAGCCGCATGGCGATTTTTTGTGTTCACTGTTTTACCGATAGCGACCTTATTGGTTATTGTGGTCATTACCTCTGAATATAGAATGGTAAGGATGACGACTTTTCTTGATCCTTGGGCAGATGCGTTCGGTGATGGCTATCAGCTAACACAGGCATTGATTGCGAGCGGCAGAGGTGAAATTTTTGGGGTGGGAGTCGGTGAGTCAGTGCAAAAACTACTTTATCTTCCTGATGCCCACACCGATTTTTTATTTTCTATTTATGCTGAAGAATATGGTTTATTAGGTGTTATTTTTCTGGCAATGCTATATTTATTTATACTATTTAGGTGTTTTAAAATTGGTAGGAATGCATTTTATAAAGCGGATCGGTTTGGGGGATTAATCGCATATGGCGTAGGAATTTGGATTGGATTACAGGTCATTATTAATATGGGAATGAACTTAGGGTTGTTACCGACCAAAGGTTTAACATTACCTTTAATGAGTTATGGTGGTTCAAGCGTATTAATAATTTTAGTTGCGTTAGCACTGGTTTTTCGTGTGGATTATGAAACAAGGCGTAAGAATATTAAAGATGATAAGGTTGCTAAATGAAAAAAATAATGATCATGGCAGCAGGAACGGGTGGGCATGTTTTTCCTGGTCTTGCACTAGCAGAAGAATTTCAAAAACAAGGCATTGAAATCTGTTGGCTTGGGTCAAAAAATGGCATGGAAAAATCATGGGTAGAATCAGCCAATATCCCTTTTCAATATATCGAAATAAAAGGATTAAGGGGGAATGGCTTGTTAGGTTGGTTGCTTGCACCGCTTAATATTTTAACAGCCATTTTTCAAGCAAAAAAAATCATAAAACAGCAACAGCCAAACCTCGTATTAGGGATGGGTGGGTTTGTTTGTGGGCCAGGAGGAATTGCCGCAAAGTTACTCGGTATAAAATTGGTACTGCATGAACAAAATGCCATCCCAGGGCTAACCAATAAACTGTTATCAAAAATAGCTAATCTTGTTATAACGGCATTTCCGCAACAAAAAATAATAGGAAAAAATGTAATTGAGATAGGCAATCCTGTTCGATCAGGCTTAGCTGAGATAGTTGTTTTATCTCCTAAAAAACAATTCAATATTCTTGTTTTAGGTGGTAGTAGAGGAGCTTTAGCAATTAATGAAACAATGCCTGCAACATTAAAATTACTAAATAAAACAGTTAATGTTATTCATCAAACAGGCGAAAAAACATTTCCGCAAACATTAGCACTTTACCAACAAACAGATTTTGATAAAGTTCAATATCAAGTCGTCGATTTTATTGATGATATGGTGAAAGCTTATCAACAAGCAGATTTAGTGATTTGTCGCTCAGGAGCGTTAACGGTATCAGAGTTAATCGCGTCAGCACGCCCTGCCATCATGATACCTTTTCCTTTTGCTGTTGATGACCATCAAACTGCAAATGCTCAAGTATTAGTTAATTTAGGTGGTGGAAAAATAATTCAGCAAACTAACTTGACATCAGAAAAACTAGCGAAAGAAATTAATTTTTGGTTAGATAATGAAAAAAATATAACGGCATCAAGAGCAATAAGGAAATTAAGTAAACAAAATATCACGCAAAAAATAGAGCAAAAAATAAAAAATATTTTGTAGAGGTTTTAAATGTGGTGCTTATTTTGCTTAAGTAATTTTTATGTATATAAAAAAGGTAGATTGCCGTCATGCAAAATAATTACAGTACAACTCAAAAAAATAGAAGATTGTATCGCAACTGTATGAAAAGATACCTAGGTAACCTAACTTTAAAAGGTAAAATGCGTTTTGGCTTTGGAGTTATTTGGATTGTGTTATCCATTATAACTGTACAAGCGGCTATTAATCTATATATGGTTAGAGAGGATATAAGAAGTGTTGTCGAAATAAAACAGCCTGTTTCTTCTACGGCGAATGCAATTAAAGGTCACTTAGAATCGAGTATGATTCAATTAAGTTCTTATATGTTAACCAATAAAAATATTTTTCTTGCTGAACATAAAAATGAATACGCAAAGGCGACATCACTTTTAGCAGAAATTAAAGATAAATTAAATTCTTCACAATTACTTCAACATCAACAAGCTACTAAAAATATGGAAAAGTTTCCTAAATTACTTGATCTAACCATTCTTTACACCACGAATCGCAATGAAAAAAAACCAGCGTTTGGTTTTTCATCTAAAAATATGGAACCAAAGTCAAGAATCATTCAACAACAACTAAATTTTATGATGACTGCTGAATTAGCCGAGTTATCTAGTGATAGAGCTGAAGTTGTTGCGTTGTTATTTAAACTGCAAAAATCATGGTTTAACACCACCAATGCATTAAGAGGGTACCTTGCTTTTAGAAATAAGGTAATGATAAGTGATGTTGAAAATAATTTAAAATTGTTTGATGAAATATTAGAAAAATTGACTTCCCAACAGAATGTTGAGCTATCTTTCGAGACAGAAGAAGCAATTCAAACGCTACTAAAAACGCATAAAATTTGGGCATTAGAGTTTGCTTCCTTAAAAGAAATTCATCAAGGTCCTAAATGGCGAATGGATACTTGGTTGATGAAAAATGAAATAAGTCCTCTTTTTAAAGAAATTAATTACTCAGTAACGGCTATTTATAATTATGCAAAAAATGATATGGCAGTCACTTCCGCTAGTGTCGTGGAGAGTTCATGGCAAAATTTAATTATGTTAGTGTCTATATCGTTAGTTGGAACATTAATAGCGTTATTGGTGGCAAGCTCAGTAACGAAATCTTTACTTAAACCAGTTAATAAAATATTGACAGCAATGAAAGATATAGCTGAAGGGGAAGGCGATTTAACGGGTCGCTTAGAGGTAAAAGGTAAAGATGAATTGGCAACTATGTCAAAATACTTTAATGTTTTTATTGCTAAAATGCAGGCAACGGTAAAAGAAGTAACCCAAACGGTTTCTTTGCTAGAGCTTTCTTCAGATGATTTGAAAAAAATTACCAGTATTACTAAACAGGGCGTAGAAAGCCAACTTAAAATTTCAGCAGAACTGAGTGAAACTATGCAAACTATGGCTGATAAGTCAAAGGCAATAGAAGATCACTCGAACAATACCTCTTCGGCAACGGAACAAGCGGTTAATCGTGTTAAAGAGGGTGGCGAAGTTGTAAAAGAGGCTTCTGAAATCATTCAAAAAGTGTCTGAAGGCATGGAAAAAATAACTGAATCAGTTACCCTGTTAAGTGAAGACAGTCAAGTAATTAGTACCGTTATAAATGTGATTAAAGAAATAGCAGAACAAACCAACTTACTAGCCCTTAATGCAGCAATTGAGGCGGCTAGAGCAGGCGAACACGGACGGGGCTTTGCCGTTGTTGCCGATGAGGTTAGAGGTTTAGCGAAACGAACACAAGAGTCAACGCTAGAGATTGATGAGGTAATTAAAAAAATTCACAATGCAACGGAACAAACCGTTAAAGTTGTTGAGCAAGGACAAACTACGACTAAATTAGGTTATGATTCGGTTATGCAGGCTCATAAAGTGCTTAGTCCTGTCGTTATTTTAATGGACGATATCAAAGGTATGAACAATGAAATGTTATCATCGGCACAATCGCAAAGTGATTTGGTTCAACAAGTGAATGATAAAATTACCACTGTTTATGAAATATCCACAAAAACAGCAAGTTCATCAGCAAAAAATGAACAGTCTGCCGACGCTTTAAAAAACACTTCAGACACCTTAGAAAGATTAGTTCATCAATTTAAAGTCTAGCGAGCAGCTCTATTTTGAGGTATTATTTACCCAATTAAATAACACTATCCAAGATAGAGAGTTTGTATGTGGACTTATCCTACGATTGACCCCGTCGCTTTAGATTTAGGCTTTGCACAAATCCATTGGTACGGAATTATGTACCTATTGGGTTTCCTTGGCTTTTTACTTTTAGGGTCTCAAGAATCCAAAAAATCTAAACACTGGAATAAAGATCTCGTTAGCGACTTTTTGTTTTATGGTGCCCTTGGTGTTATTATCGGTGGTCGGTTAGGTTATATCCTTTTCTATGATTTAGAAAACTATCTAGAAAATCCAATGGCAATATTACAAGTATGGAAAGGCGGCATGTCTTTTCATGGTGGAATGCTAGGTGTAACACTTGCTATGTTTTGGTTTGCCTACAAAAAAATGAAAGTATCTATTTTTGTAGTATCTGATTTTGTTGCAGTACTGGTGCCAATTGGTTTGTTTTTTGGGCGTATTGGTAACTTTATCAATGGCGAACTTTGGGGTAAAGTAGCAATAGATCAAAGTTCTATTTTTGCAATGAAAGTCATAGATATATCAACCGACAGCCTTATCGCTAAATATCCCACTCAACTATTACAGGCTTTTTTAGAAGGGTTTGTTTTATTCGTCGTTTTATACATTTACACACGAAAAAATCGTCCACTTGGTGCCGTGACAGGTTTATTTTTAGGCTTGTATGGCATATTTAGATTTTATGTCGAATTTTATCGTACACCAGATGCACAATTAGGTTACTTAATGTGGGATTGGGTAACGATGGGTCAGGTACTTTCTTTACCAATGATAATTGTTGGATTTGCCATGGTTATATGGGCGTATAAAAAAAGAGATGCAAAATGAAACAATATTTAGAGTTATTACAACATATTATCAAGAATGGAGCAGAAAAAGGAGATCGAACGGGTACAGGTACTTGTTCCGTATTTGGTTATCAAATGCGTTTTAATTTGCAAGATGGTTTTCCAATGGTGACGACTAAAAAATTGCACTTAAAATCCATTATTCATGAACTATTATGGTTTTTAAAAGGTGATACCAATAACAATTACCTAAAAGAAAATGGTGTAAGAATTTGGAATGAATGGGAAACTGAAACAGGAGATTTAGGTCCTATTTATGGTAAACAATGGGTTAGTTGGGAAAAGCCAAATGGTGAAACCATTAATCAAATAGCAGAAATAATAGCAACGCTAAAAAACAACCCAAACAGTAGAAGAATGATTGTGTCGGCATGGAATCCTGCCGATTTACCAGATGAATCCCTCTCACCGCAAGAGAATGTAAAACAAGGTCGAATGGCATTAGCAACTTGCCATGCTTTTTTTCAATTTTATGTTGCAGATGGCAAGTTATCTTGCCAGTTATACCAGCGTAGTGCGGATACTTTTTTAGGTGTACCATTCAATATAGCAAGTTATGCTTTGCTTACCCATATGATTGCCCAACAAACTGACTTAGAGGTAGGGGAGTTCATTTGGACGGGAGGAGATGTACACCTATACAACAACACGCTTGTACAAGCTAAATTACAAATTAGCCGAGAACCTTATCCTTTACCGACACTTCAGATAAAAAGAAAACCAGCAACAATTTTTGAATATCAATATGATGATTTTGAAATATTAAATTATCAACATCACGAACATATTAAAGCAAAGGTCTCTGTGTAATGAAGTTAGATGGTTACAATATATCGCTAATTTCAGCGATGGATAAAAACAATATCATCGGGCATGATAATGACATGCCATGGCACTTACCAGACGATTTAAAGTTTTTTAAAAAAAATACGCAAAATAAAACAGTTATTATGGGACGAAAAACATTCCAGTCAATCGGCTCAAAACCTTTACCAAATCGTAGAAATATTGTAATTAGTCGTAATGATGAATTCGAAACAAATGGTGCCGACCTGTACACATCAATAGAAAAAGCAATTTTAAGCTGTGATAAAAGTTCAGAAGTAATGATAATCGGCGGAGGACAACTTTATAAAATAATGTTGCCCTATGCTTCAAAGCTCTATATTACATTTGTAAACGCTGAAATTGAAGGGGATACCAGTTTTCCGAGCTGGCAATTAACAAACTGGCAAGAAATTTTCAATGAATTTCATTCGATAGATAAAAAACACCTATATTCTTTTACTTTTAAAATCTATCAACATATTTAACTTTACACTGCTACTAAATCTTAAATTATAATAGCTTGGAATTGCAACACTATTCCGACACAAAGATTAATTATTTACCGCTAATCGGCTA
>CAYMAW010000035.1:0-9508 GCA_964388565.1 uncultured Piscirickettsiaceae bacterium
TATATGTTAATTGTGTAATTAAACAAGGTTTTTTAGGCTCTTCTTCGCTTTATTGGGTGAAAAAGATACAGGGGTAAAGGGGGCAGCGGGTAAAGGGGTCAGAGCCCTTTCTTGTGGGTAATCATGCTAAAAGGGTGTTGGAATTTGGCTCTTCTCCGCCTTGTTATTACCTCAGACCCCGTTAAGTAATAAAAAATGGATTGAGCCACAAGACCTAAACGAAGAAACCCTCATTCGTTACCCTGTTATCGAAAATAAACTTGATATTTATAAACGATTTTTAAACCCTGCCAATTGTAAGCCTAAAAAAGAAAGATTATCGGAACTAACCCTAATGATGTTGCAATTAGTAGAGGGTCAAAAAGGCGTTTGCGTACTACCAAAATGGCTACTGCAAACCCTACTAGATTTCGCTAACCTACCAACTATAAAACTAGGGAAAACGGGGCTATGGTCAACGCTATACGCCGCCACTCACCAAAAAAATCAACAGCAAATATATTTAGAAAATTTTATAGAAAAAATCCAGGGTAGTCAGCAGGGGTAAACAGATTTATTTCTTTGATGATTTTTAACCTGCCATTTTTAGATGCTTCAATCTTAAACTCAGCTAAAATAGTGTCTTTGGATTATGTAATAAAGCCTGATTTTTGAGCTTCTATTAGTAAGATTCTAGTAGATTCTACATTTCTAACTTTTCGAATCAAATCATTAACGACTTCACTTTTACTAGAAAACTCTTTACTTGCGACCAATCACTATTAGGTGAGGTAAGAGAAATACTCTGTCTAAGCATAATAAATCCTTTATATTTTTTACTGGTGTAATTTTACACCACTACTCCCCAACTAGCTGAATGATCTTGTAAAAACCCGTATTTTTATCTAATAATTTCGCCAATACAGGTAACGATTCTTGTGCCGATTTCATTAGTGTCCAAGGTGGGTTAATCACAATCATGCCACTGGCTGTCATGCCTTGCTCGGTGTCGTGTCTAATTCCGAGTTCAAATTGTTGTATATTGCGAATGCCACTGTCTTTAAATTGTTTTTCTAAACGATTAATACGGTAGCGATCTACCACTGGGTACCAAAGAGCATAAGTACCTGTTGCAAATTTTTTATGTGCTTGAATAATAGACTCTACGGCGGTTTGGTAGTCTTTTTTTACCTCATAGGGTGGATCCATCAAAATATAACCGCGCTTTTCTTTTGGCGGAAGTTGGCTTAAACAAGCGTGAAAGCCATCTGATTGAAAGGCTTTTATTCTGCGGTCTCCTCGAATATTTTTTAACAGTGTTTGAAACTCTCTTGGGTGTAGTTCAAACAGGTTAATTCGATCAAAATCGCGCATTATTTCTGTCGCAAACCACGGTGAACCTGGGTAGGTGATTAATTTTTCAGATGAGTTAAACTGTTGAATTAGATTCAAATATTCAACTGCCATTTTAGGCAGTTTTTTTTGTTGTTCTGTGCTTAGTTGCCAAAGTGGTTGAATGCCATTTAGGTATTCTTGGGTTTTTTGAGATTCTCCCATGGTTAGCGAGAAGGCTCCGACACCTGCGTGGGTATCTAAATAAAAGAAGGGTTTTGGTTTTTCTACCAAATAAGTCAAAATATGTGCACTAATGCTATGTTTTAGTACATCTGCAAAGTTTCCGGCATGAAATGAGTGTAAATAACTGAGCATAATAACCTTGATACTTCCCCCTAACCAAAAAGTGCCAGGGGGGGGTATTTAGTAGACTAAAATTATAATTTAACCGAGCGTTTTTCTATCGGGATATAACAGGCATTGCCTATTCCTTTATAAATTTGCGTTGGTCTAAATATTTTATTGTCTTGCAATTGCTCACGCCAGTGTGCCATCCAGCCTGCGGATCTTGCAACGGCAAAAATAGGGGTAAACAAGCCTGCATCGAAGCCCATTTCTTTGTATAAAATCCCTGAATAAAAATCGACATTAGGATAAACGCCTTTATGTGCTAGCAGTTCTTCACATACTTTTTCGACTTCTACTGCGGTTTGAAACGCAAGGCTTAACGAACCCCTTTTCTTTTTCAGCAGGTTATCTGATAATTTTTGCAAAATAGTGGCACGCGGATCTTTAGTTTTATATTCTCTATGCCCCATTCCCCATATAACTTTTTTATTTTTCAATCGGTCTTCAATATAAGGGCGAGCATTTTCTGGGGAGCCTATTTCTTCTAGCATTTCTATTACTTTTTGGTTTGCTCCGCCGTGCAATGGACCAGAAAGTGAGGCGATTGCGGAGGATATAACCGAGCATGGGTTGGCTAGGGTTGAGCCTGTTACCATGGTGGTAAAGGTGGAGGCATTAATGGTATGCTCTGCATGCAAGATTAAGCAGGCATCTAGTAATCTTGCCCAGTCTGCATCAGGATCTTTGCCTGTTACCATATATAGGAAGTTTTCGGCGTAAGATAGATCCGTCCTTGGTTCAACGGGTTCATAGCCGTTACGCATATGTTCCCACATCGCTACGAGTGTACCCATGTGCGAAATGATACGAACCGTTACATCATTTATATATTCTTGATTTTCGATGCCATCTTTCATATATTCGGTACTTGGGTAGAAACTTGCCAAACTTGCTACAACCACTTGCAACATATGCATTGGGTGCGTCGTAGCGGGCAAATTTTCCATAATATTACGAATATTGAATTTTATTCGGCGTGATTCTTTTAGTGCTTTGTCAAAACAATCTAGTTCTTCTTGCGTTGGTAGGTTTCCAAACAATAATAGCAGTGTGGTTTCTTCAAAAGAGGAGTGTTCGGCAAGCTCCATAATATCGTAACCACGATAGGTTAAAATGCCTTTTTTACCATCAATAAATGAAATTTCAGATTCCGTTGCCGGAACGCCTGCTAGACCTGGGATATATTGCATAATTCACTCAAATAATTAGGGCTTTAATAAGCCATTTTTTAGGAAGAACTTAACTGTCGCCAATTATTTTTTACTGACTAAAGCCTTTCGCCTGTGGTAATAAGTTTTAGAGAGAAAGGGGGTTAAGGACTAAAGGAAGACCCACAACCACAAGTGGTAGATGCGTTAGGGTTTTCAATTACAAATCTTGCACCCTGTAAATCTTCAAGATAGTCTATCTTTGCTCCGACTAAATATTGAAAACTCATTGGGTCAATCATTAAGCTAACTCCATCTTTTTCGACAACGGTATCATCTTCCGTTTGACTTTCATCAAAGGTAAATCCATAAGAGAATCCAGAGCAACCACCGCCTGTGATATAAACTCTTAATTTTAAGTCAGGATTTCCTTCGTCTTCAATCAAACCACTCACTTTGGTAGCGGCGGCTTCGGTAAAATTAACGGGTTCTGCTAATTGAGCCATATTACTGCTTCCTCTTCTCAATTTTATTGTTTATTAATTTTCATTATATCATTAAAACTCGCTGGAATATTTCATCGGAATGTATAATTTTAGTAAATCATAAGTGAATCAGTTCATTCTATTCGGGCTAAGGTAGCATTGCGACCTGATTAACCCCTGTTGTTTCAGGTAGTTCAAACATGACATTCATATTTTGAATCGCTTGCCCTGCCGCACCTTTGACTAGATTATCTATTACCGAAGTAACTACTACTTTTTTTGTTCCTGCTGGTTGATAAACAGCCATTCTAAGCATGTTTGAGCCTTTTACCATTCTTGTATCTGGCATACTTCCCATTGGCATAACATCTACAAATGGTTCATCTTTATAAAAGTCTTCAAATAAATTCTGCAATTCTGACGCATTAATCTGCATAGTTAAGTTTGCATAAAGCGTGGTTTCAATCCCACGAATCATTGGTATTAAATGCGGTACAAAGGTTAAACCAACGGATTCACCTGCCATACTTTCCAAACCTTGTTTCATTTCAGGTTGGTGGCGATGTCCATTAACACCATAGGCTTTAAAGCCTTCAGAGGTTTCTGCGGCTAATGACCCTATTTTTGCGCCTCTTCCTGCACCACTTACGCCTGATTTTCCATCTGCGATTAAATCACTTACATCAATTAACCCTGCTTTTAACAGTGGTTGATAACCTAATTGAACAGCTGTTGGATAGCACCCTGGGTTGGCAATTACTTTAGCTGTTTTAATTTGTTCACGATAAACTTCGGGTAACCCATAAACAACTTCTGTCATGATTTCTGGGCAAGTATGTTTCATACCGTACCATGATTCCCATACATCCATATCTTCAATACGAAAATCGGCGGCTAGATCAATAACTCTAACACCTGATGCAATCAATTCTGGCGTCATAGACATAGCAACACCATGCGGCGTAGCAAAAAACACTAGATCACATTTTTTTAGCTGTTCAACATCTGGAACGGAAAAGGCTATGTCAAAAAAACCACGCAAATTAGGAAACATATCGGCAACTTTCACACCATCTTCACTTCGTGATGTTATCGCAACTAATTCTGCGTTAGGATGGTTGGCCAATAAACGCAATAATTCTACGCCGGTATAGCCCGTACCGCCAACAATAGCTATTTTTATTTTTGAATTTGACATGTTTTTTTCTTTATTCTAATAATTATCTTAATCATTTTAACATGCCTACCGCTTCATGAACAGAAGCGACTAATTTATCAATATCAGCAACATTATTGTAAACCCCAAATGAAGCACGGATTGTTGATGGAACTTGAAATTTTTGCATTACAGGCATCGCACAGTGGTGACTGGCTCTTACGGCAATACCGTCTTGATCCATAAGTGTTGCCATGTCGTGCGGATGTACGCCATCTATAATAAAGGAAATAACGCCACCTTTATTTTTGGCTTGTCCTATTATTTGCAGACCATCAATTTTTAACAATTCTTGCGTTGCGTAGGCTAGTAATTCATGTTCATAGTTTGCAATATTGTCTAAACCAATCTCTAACATAAAGTCAATCGCAACGCCTAGACCAATCGCTCCTGATATATGCGGAGTTCCTGCTTCAAACTTATAGGGTAAAACATTGTATTCTGTCTTTTCAAAAGTAACAGAATAGATCATATCTCCGCCTGTTTGGTAAGGGGGCATTGCTTCTAATAGCTCTTCCTTACCAAACAACACACCAATGCCTGTTGGTCCATACATTTTATGGGCTGAAAAAGCATAAAAATCACAATTTAGATCTTGTACATCAACCTGCATATGCGGTACGGCTTGCGCCCCATCTATTAAAACTATTGCACCGACTTTTTTTGCTAAGGCGGTCATTTCTTTAACCGGATTAATACTACCTAGTGCGTTGGACATATGGGTGATTGAAACTAGTTTTGTGTTTTCTGACAACATCTGTTTAAAGTTATCTAATGAAATTTCGCCCAGTTCATTTATTCTTAAAATAAGCAGAGTTAAACCAAGTTCGTCACGCAACATTTGCCAAGGTACTATATTAGAATGGTGCTCCATTTCAGTGATTATAATTTCATCACCTTGTTTAAGATTAGCACGCCCCCAACTACTAGCAACTAGATTAATTGATTCTGTTGTACCACGGGTAAAAATTATTTCTTTGGTCGATTTTGCTTTTATAAAGTTTCGGGTTTTCTCTCTTGCCCCTTCATAAGCTTCTGTTGCTCGCTCACTTAAACCATACACGCCACGATGAACATTGGCATTTTCTGATTGATAATAGTTAGTTAATGCGTCAATGACGATTTGGGGTTTTTGAGAAGATGCTCCACTGTCTAAATAAACTAATGGTTGCCCATTTTCTGTTTGCTTTAGAATAGGGAACTGCTTTCTTATTTCTGTAAAATCAAGCATCTATTAAATTTCTTTTGCTAATTTTTGTTGTATCAATGTTGCCAACCATTCTTTAATTGGCTGATTATTTATTGAGTCCAATGGTTCTAAAACAAACGCTTTTGTAATTAATGCAAGGGCATTTTCTTTGCTAATCCCACGAGCTTGGCAATAAAAGAGTTGATTTTTATCAATTTGTCCCGAAGTACAACCATGCGAACAAAGTACATCATCGGCATAAATTTCTAACTGTGGTTTGGTATCCATTTTTGCGGTATTGGACAATAATAAGTTTCGGTTGTCCATATTACCATTCGTTTTTTGGGCATCTTGTGCGACATAAATCATGCCGTTAAAAACGCCTCGTGCATGGTCATCTAATACAAATTTATGTAGCTGGTAACTTTCACAATTTGGCATATTATGGTTAGTGACGGTGCGAGAATCTGCGACCTGTTCACCATCACCTAACATAACAGAACTTTGATAAGATTCACAATGTTCACCATCAAATGTAACGATATTTTTATGCCTAGCAACCGCACTACCAATATTGATGTAGTGAGTTTTAAAAATAGAATCTTTTGCTTGATTAATAACTTGGTTATTAAAGTAAAAACTTTTTTTGTTTAGATTTTGTACAATAAATTGTTCACAAACAGCACGGCTTGCTAGCTGTACTTCGGTATAACTATTGTTGAATTTAGCATGTTCATTGCCACCAATAAATTGGTGAATAATTTTACATTGTGCAGATTTGGCGAGGTTTATTTTAATGCCAAGTGCTTCTAATGATTGCTGTGTGCCAATCTGTACAATATGAATAGGAATATCGACCAAGACATTTTCATCAACATTAATAACGATAGTTTGTTCTGTGGTTAGAGTAAACAGGGCTGAAAAAGTGTCTGTTGAACTTGGTAACAGTGGTTCATCGTCAATAATAGAAAGCTTACAACCCGACGGTAACACCGCCGTATAGTCAGATAGTTCTTCATTAAAAACGCCATCGACAAAAGTTAATTTAAAGGTTTTAAAAGCTGGTAGATGTACAGATAAATCCGTGTCAAGTACCCCCCCCTGGCGATTTTTGCCAAACAGGGTGTTTTTCCAACTTTCTAAGGAAGTATACTGCCACTCTTCATCTTTTTTAGTGGGTAAACCATTGGTTAACAAGGCTTGTTTTGCTTGCTGTTTTATTTTTTTAATCGTTGGATTAGCGGTATTAATTTCTGCCAATGAAACATAGTGTTGCATGACTTGTTGGTCAAAAGTAGATTGCGTCATAGTTAAACCTTATTTCTTTGCTTCAAAATCGGCAACAATTTGGTCGTAACCATTTCTCTCTAATTCTTCAGCCAGCTCAAAACCACCTGTTTTTATAATTTTTCCGTCATAAAGAACATGTACAAAATCAGGTTTTATATAATCCAATAGGCGTTGATAATGAGTGATAACAATAAAACTTCTATCTTTACTTCTTAACGAGTTGACACCGTTTGCAACAATTTTCATTGCATCAATATCAAGTCCTGAATCGGTTTCATCTAAAATACACAATTTTGGCTCTAGCAATGCCATTTGGAAAATATCATTACGCTTTTTCTCGCCACCCGAAAAACCGACATTAACGGAACGATCTAACATGTCTTTACTCATGTTTAACAATTCCATCTTCTCTTCGGCATATTCATCAAAATCGAACATATCTAATGCAGGTTTACCCTGTTCTTCACGGATAGCATTGACCGCTGTTTGCATAAATAATTTATTGCTAACACCGGGAATTTCAACAGGATATTGAAAAGCTAGAAAAACTCCTTTTCTCGCTCTATCTTCTGGGTCTTCTTCTAAAATATCTTCGCCATCAAAGACTAAAGATCCGTTTGACACTTCATATTCTTCATTACCCGTAATAACACTAGAAAGCGTGCTTTTCCCAGCACCATTTGGCCCCATAATCGCATGGATTTCTCCTGCATTTACTTGTAAGTTCAATCCTTTTAAGATTTTTTTGTCTTCATCATCTTCAACATGAGCGTGTAAATTTTTAATATTTAATAACATAACTATCCTACCGATCCTTCTAGGCTGATTGCCAATAATTCTTCTGCTTCTTGTGCAAATTCTAAGGGTAATTCTTTAAAAACTTCTTTACAGAAACCATTTACTATCATGGAAATAGCATCTTCTTCACCAATACCGCGTTGTTTACAATAAAACAATTGGTCATCACCAATGGTTGAAGTGGTTGCTTCATGCTCCATAGTTGCGGTAGCATTCTCCACTTCAATGTATGGGAAGGTGTGAGCACCACACTTATCGCCAATCAACATTGAATCACATTGAGTAAAGTTACGAGCATTCTCTGCCGAGGGTAAAATCTTAACCATACCGCGGTAACTATTTTGCGACACACCAGCAGACAGACCTTTTGAAATAATAGTACTAGTAGTATTTTTACCAATATGAATCATTTTGGTGCCTGTATCGGCTTGCTGTTTATTATTGGTTAAGGCGACCGAATAAAACTCTCCAATTGAATTATCACCCAATAAAATACAAGATGGGTACTTCCAAGTAATTGCGGAGCCTGTTTCGGCTTGCGTCCAAGACATTTTTGAATTGCGTCCTTCACACAGTCCGCGCTTAGTAACGAAGTTTAAAATACCACCTTCGTTATCTTTATCGCCAGGGTACCAGTTCTGAACCGTTGAATATTTTACTTCGGCATTTTCATGGACAATAACTTCAACTACTGCGGCATGCAACTGGTAAGAATCTCTTGCTGGTGCTGAACAGCCTTCAAGATAGCTAACATAACTGCCCTTATCAGCAATGACGATGGTTCTTTCAAACTGGCCTGTTTTGGCTTGGTTGATTCTAAAATAAGTTGACAAATCAATTGGGCAACGAACATTTTTAGGAATGTAAACAAAGGTTCCATCTGATGCAACGGCGGAATTTAGACTGGCAAAGAAATTATCATCAGCTCTAACCACGGTGCCTAAGTATTTTTGTACTAGTTCTGGGTATTCATGTACCGCTTCTGAAAACGAACAAAAGATAATACCTAATTCCGCTAAATCATCTCGCTTGGTTGTAGAAACAGAAACAGAATCAAAAATTGCGTCAACGGCTATATTTGGTTTTTCGGCATCTGCATTTCCTGCAACAGGCACACCTAGTGCTGCGAATGCTTTCGCTACTTCTGCATCTACTTCTGAAATCTCTAAGCTTTTATCCGCATCATCAGAACTACAAGCTGAACATTCTGGTGCAGAATAGTAACTAAAATCTTGATAATCTAACTCAACATATTCTAGTTTTGCCCAATGCGGTTCTTTTAAAGTTAACCAATGAGCATAAGCTTTCAAACGAAAATCTAGCATCCATTGCGGTTCATTTTTTTTGGCTGAAATTGCACGGACTACATCTTCGTTCAAACCTTTTGCAAATGTATTTACCTTTGTCTCTGTGAAAAAACCTTCTTTATAACCACGGCTTTGGTTTGCCATTAAGTCATTAATTTCTTCATAGTCGGTATTATATTCGGGAGTATCTGACATATTTTTATTTAAAGTTTTTTATAATAGTTATTTCCTAGTATTTTAGTAGGTTATTGCCAACTTGTCCACCGAAACTCTTAAGGAAACACTTAATAACCGCGACTAGAGTTTTACTGAGAAAAAATGTGCGTCAAGTTTCGTTAAATGCGTCGTAATAG
>CAYMAW010000036.1:0-9438 GCA_964388565.1 uncultured Piscirickettsiaceae bacterium
CTTAAAAAAACTTTTAAGTGTTGAACCGTAAAATTTGTATTTATGTAGCCGGTAGCAGTAGCTAGGTAAAACCAAAAATTGCCAGGGGGTAAGGAGTAACAAATTTTTCATTAGATTTAAAAAACTATTGCCTAGCAAGGCGAGTCAAGTCAAACTCGTCTTCAAAATTAGAACGGTAAGGGTTAATATCTAGCCCACCTCTGCGTACATATCGTGCATATACGGTAAGTTTTTTAGGTTGGCAATGTTTCATAATGTCGGTAAAAATTCGTTCGACGCACTGTTCATGAAATTCATTGTGGTTACGAAATGAAATCAGGTATTTCAGTAGGTTTTCATGATCAATTTTCTTACCTTGATAATGAATTAACACTGAGCCCCAGTCTGGTTGACCCGTTACTAAACAATTCGATTTGAGCAGGTTAGAATTCAGCGTTTCTTCTACTCTTTCTTGTCCATTTGTTGTTAACAAACTAGGATTGGTTTCATAGTGATTAATTTCAATGTCTAAATCATCTAGGCAATCGCCGGGCATGCTCCCTGTAATCTCATTTACATCATCTAAACGACGCAGATCAGCATAGACTTCTGCACCAGATACTTTTGCTAAATCAGTTTCCCATCGTTGGATAACATCTTGTTCGCTTGCAAATCGAGAGCCATTAAATGAGTTTAAATAGAGTTTAAATGACTTAGATTCTATTAAATTTGGAGCATCGGCACTAAATGAGAATTCTACAATTCTCACTTCGGGCTTGCCCTTTAAATTTAACCATGACACTTCGTAAGCCGTCCAAATATCTAGCCCTACAAACGGCAGGCAAGTTAAGTCAAAGCCTAGATCATCACGATTTTCTTGACGAGGAATGCCAAAAAGTAAACTAGCATCGTATTGGTCACAGTAGGAGGTTATTTTTCCAAGTAAACTATGTTTTACGGTAGATTGTTTTTTCATATATGTTTTCTTTTAACGATACAATAATGATAATATTTTATGAGAAAAAAGCGATGTTAACCACTTTAATTATTGGAATTTTACTGACTGCCATTTTACAAGGCGTGTTGTGGGGTGGATTTATTTTATTTAGAAGGTTTGATCGTTTTGATTTTCTAAACAGTCGCACCGCAAACAAAGTTATCTTGCAACTAACTTTATTACTATATTTTAGTTGTTTGGTTGCGACTATTTATTTTATGTTATAGTGATATTTTTTAGAGAGAAATTAAGGAATAATTATGGATTTTTTATCTTTTGCCGCAGTTGCTTCAATAGTCATTATCTTTTATATCGTGTCGGCCGTAAAGATTGTGCCACAAACTGATCAATGGGTTATTGAACGCTTGGGAAAATACCATCGTACCATTGATGGTGGTTTAAATTTTATCATACCAATGCTTGATCAAAGACGCTCTAAATTTACCACTCAAGAACAAATTATTGATGTGGCGCGTCAACCGGTTATTACCAAAGATAATGTGAGTATTAGCATTGATGCGGTGGTTTATATTCGTATCAGCAATGCTCGCCAAGCAACTTATGAAATTCTTGATTTAAAAGTAGCGATCGCACAATTAGCACAAACTACCTTGCGTGCAGAAATTGGACGCATGGAGTTAGATGAAACCTTATCGTCAAGATCCGATTTAAATGCTGCTCTATTAACTTCGCTTGATTTAGCCAGTTCAACCTGGGGTGCAAAAGTTACGCGTGTAGAAGTCGCCGATATTTCTGTACCATCTGCCGTACAAAGTGCGATGGAATTACAAATGGAAGCAGAGCGTCGTCGTCGTGCAACAGAAACTGAAGCAGAAGGGGATAAAAATGCCTTAATTGCTCAAGCAGAAGGTGAAAGACAACAGGCGTTTAAACAAGCAGAAGCAGTAGAAAGAATGGCGGATGCGGTGCGTTATGAAAAAGAACAACATGCGTTAGGTGAACAAAAAGCGATGGAACTAATTAATATTGCAATGTCTGAAAATGGCAATGCCGCAGAGTTTTTATTAGCAAAAGATAGAATTGAAGCATTTGCTGGGTTAGCTAGTTCTGATTCTGCAAACAAAGTGATTGTGCCAATAGAAACCTCCGAAATGGTAGGTTCGTTGACGGCACTAACCAGTATTCTTGCTCAAAATGGTTTGGCAAAATAAGCCTATGGAAGCGATAATTTCTCAAATTAACCCTTGGATATTCATTGCCTTTGGTGTTGTTTTAATCGGCTTAGAAATGTTAACGATGGCATTTGTACTTATCTTTTTTGGTGCGTCTTTTGTAATCATCGGCTTGCTAAGTTTTTATATTGAACTGTCGGGCGAGGTGCAAATATTAGCCGCGGTTATTTTAGGAGCGTTATTAACTTTTTTATTGAGAAAAGCCATTTTAAAAACTATGCGACCAAAAGACTTGCCGTTAGAAACCCTAGCTACGGGCGATACGGGCGTATTGTCTGAATATAATGGTGACTTGAGAGTTAATTATAAAGGTACAACTTGGGCCGTTGACACCTTGTCTGATGATTCTTTTAAAGATGGTGAAAAAGTTATTGTAAAAGAACTTGTTAATAATGTCGCTATTATTAGCAAGCTATGATTTTAGACTTTAATTGTTATTTTAACGAGCTATCATTACCCGTTTCGAAGCATCGCTATTTCGTCACAAACGAAAAAATGCCAGGGGCGGGTACTGCTCTTTAAAACCTACCATAAATTACTAATATTACCCCCCCCCTGGCATTTTTTGGTTGGGAGTAGTTTATCTTAATGATTTAATCGCCATCATAGCCAGGAATTTCACTATGAATAACCTCATCTATTTGCTCTGGTTTTAGATGCTTTATTGCATATTCTAAATAGAGTTTTTCTCTGATAAACAGGTTAAAAGTATCGGGGTCGATATGATTATCAATCTTTAAAAATCCTAGTATTCTTAAACTTTCTGACAGGGGTTTTGCTTCTTTATAGGGTCTATCACCTGCGGAGAGTGCTTCAAATATATCGGCAACGCCCATCATTCTAGCAGGGATAGATAACTGGTCACGGGTCAGTTGATTTGGGTAGCCTTTCCCATCCATTCTTTCGTGATGACCGCCTGCATATTCACAGACATTTTTTAAATCTTTAGGGAAAGGTAAAATACCTAGCATGTGGATAGACATGGCGGCATGGTCTTGCATCTTTAGGCGTTCAGCATCATTCAAAGTACCGCGTTGGATAGAAAGGTTGGTTACTTCATCGTCTGTAAGAATTGCTCGTTGTTTACCACTTAAGTCAGTATAGTTTAGTTTAGCTATTTCTTTTATGTAGTCAGCATCCTCTTCGCCAAGAAACTCTGCACCTTTATTGATTTCTTGTAGGCGTTCAGAAATAGCGTTATATTTTTGTTTACTTTGTTGAACTTCCTTATCGGAAATATTATGTTCAACAATAATATCTTCATAGGCTTTTAAACAAAGACGAGTATTAATTAAGTCAATTCGATCATAGACGGTATGTAATTTTGTGCCTTTCTCCATAATATAATCTGGTGTGGTTAGTTTTCCACAATCATGTAACCATGCGGCAGTTTCTAACTCAAAAAATCCTTTTGAGGTCATGCTGAAATCTTTAAATGGCCCTTCTTCCATTTCTGATGCTTTTTTCGCTATTAACATGGTTAAAACAGGCACTCTACTACAATGTGCACCCGTATGAGGCGATTTTTTATCAATAGTGTCCGCAATTAATTTACTAAAAGATTCAAATAGTATTTTATGTTCTTCTATCAGCTTATGGTTTGAAAGTGCAATTGATGCCTGTGAAGCAAGAGATCTTGATAAACTTTCTGATTCGGTATTAAAAAAAGTTGTTATTCCTTGCTTATCTTTTGCATTAATTAATTGCAGTACGCCTAAACAATCATTTTCAAAATTAATTAGTGGAATGGTTAGCATAGACTGTGTTCGATATTGAGCACTTTTATCAAATGCCAAAGCACCACTAAAGTCAAAATTGCTATCGTTATAAATGTCTTTTATATTAACCGTTTCTTTTTTGTTAACAACATAAGTAGCAACTGAACTAAGGTTTTCTTGCCCTGCTATCTGTATAGGAATAGATCCGAAAGGAATTTCTTCTGCTTGTGAACCACCAAGAAAAACATTTAGACTATCATTGTGAATAACATCAAAATGAAGTTCATCTGTATTTTTGACACGGTACAAGGTACCGCCATCGGCATTTGTTAAGCGTTTAGCACTGATAAGGATTTTTTCTAAAAGCTGGGCAGTATCAGACTCTGCTGATAAAGCAATTCCTATGTTATTTAGTTCTTCTATCTTAACCAAAAGATTATCGATCATTAAATGCCCAATTTCTTATTACAATACCCATTACTACTAGTTTGCCATAAAAATTTATTTTTGTAAATGTTTTCTATTTTCCTTTAAGGGTTTAAGATACTGTCTTAAAAAAGTATTTGGCTTTTTTGTGACCAATGTCACTTTTTAATTATAACTATTTGTGGTTTAATTATTTCCTATGTATATTTATGGAAATATCAAAACTAAATGCGCTTAGAAATATTGGGTTGTAGTGGTGGCGTTGCATTAGGTAATGACACGACTTCCTTTCTAGTTGATGATGATTTATTAATTGATGCTGGTACTGGAGTTGGTCGCCTTTCACTGGATCAGTGTATGAAAATTAAGTCCATTGTTCTAACGCACTCACATTTAGATCATGTCTGCCATTTGCCTTTTTTATTGAACAATACAATAGGAAAAACAACAGAATCATTACATGTTTACGGGCTTAAAGAGACGATAGCGTCGTTAAAAGAATATATGTTTAATGGTGCTATTTGGCCAGATTTTTCGGTATTGCCTTCGGTTAAAAACCCTTCATTAGTTTTTCATACTTTTTCTCTGGGCGATGTTTTATCCCTTGAGGGCAAAACTTTAACGGTTCTTCCTGCTGAACATACTGTTCCTGCTGTAGGCTTTCATATAGCAAAAGAAGAAACATGCTTCGCCTTCTCTGGCGACTCGTCTAAAAATAAATCTTTTTGGAATGCTTTAAATCATCTACCGCCAGTAGAGATGTTAATTGTCGATAACCAATATTTAGAATCAGAAAAAGAACTTAGCCTTAAAGCAAAGCATTATTATGCGAAGTCCTTAAAAGAGGATTTTTCTTTGTTGAACTACTCAACAAGCCTTTATTTAACGCACTTACCGCCCAATGGAAAAGAAAAAGTTTTCAAAGAAGCGGTTGAAGTTTTTGCTCCCCAAAAAATACACGCTTTAAGAGAGGGGCAGGTTTATAATTTTCCGTTATAATTACCTTTGGTATCAAGTTCCCTTGTCCGCTATACATTCATAAAAAATGCCCGCTTAACCTACGGCTAACGCCTAGTGAAGCAGTTGTCTTTTACAAACGCCTAGCGAACAAGGGTTAGCACTATATATCCAAATTCTATTTGCGGATTAGGGAAGTTTTTTCTATTTTTTATCTCTGCAATAATTTTAAGGCTAGCTTGTGTTTAAACAATCTAAAAATTCTATTCAAGCAATCCATGCCTCCTTAATTGCATTACTTGTTTTTCTACTAATCAGCTCTCTATTTTATTTTAAAGCTTTACAATCGTTAGAATGGTCTGTTGATGATTACAAAATGGAATTATTACAACAAGATTCTACTGCAAATAAAGAAATTTTAATTCTACTTGTTGATGAAGCGACGCTACAAGCAATGGATCCGATTGTTGGTGCTTGGCCTTGGCAACGATCGGTTTGGGCTGATTTATTAGAGTACCTTAGTTTAGCTGGGGCAGGAAGCGTTGCTTTTGATATTCTATTCACCGAGCGCCGAGGAATAACAGAGGAAAGGTCGTTAGGGTTAGAAGATATTGCTTTTGCCGATTTAACTAAAGATTCTGGCATGGTCACGCATGCAATGGTGTTAACAAATAACCCTCATAATATTAATCCGAACATGCCACTACCACCATTTTTAATGAAGTTTAAAGTAAATAAGGTATCTGGCTTTCCTGCTAGTAATAATAATAGTTATTTTCTTCCTTACACTCCGCTTTATAAGGGAGCGGATCAAATAGGAGTGGTCGAGTTTTCGCCCGATAATGATGGAGTTTATCGACGCACTAAATTATTTAGAGGCTATCAAGGCAATTTTTTTCCTGTGCTTTCAACTGCCGTCTTAATGGATAAAATAGGCATTCAACATGTTGTGAATGATGAAAAAAATAGAACCATTTCGATCGACTCATTAAAAATTCCTCTTGACCGAGAAGGAAGTTATCAGGTTAAATTTTATGAAAATTTTGAATCTATTTCACTAGCGAGTGTTTTCGCCTCTATTTCTAAAATGAAAGGTGGCGATATAGAGAGTTTGTACACAGACCCTAATTTAACCCCACCTGAAATATTTACTAATAAAATTATATTTATTGGAACCAGTGCAATTGGACTAGAAGATTTAAAAACCACCCCCATTGAAGCACGCTGGCCAGGTGTTTATTTGCATGCGTCGATTACCGCTAATCTATTAGATAAAGATTTTATTTACCAAATTGATTATCACTGGGTATATTTAATCATATTGGTAATGAGCTTATTGATTACGATTCTTGTACTGTCCCAAAAATCAATATTTTTACAAATTATTTACCCTGCATTGCTCATCATTTTATTTGTATTGTTTAATATTTTTAGTCAATACCAATGGGGTTTCCAAATGGACCTGATACCGCCATTGTTGGCGATGGTATTAAATTGGATGTTAATTTCAGCTTATATAGCAGGAACAGAGGGCAGAGATAAAAAACAAGTAAGAAATATGATGGCACAATATGTTTCGCCAGCAGCACTGGCAAGTGTGTTAGATAATTATGAGGGCGTAGCTAAAGCAGGCGAAGGTTCAGAGGAGAGGATGTCGATTGTGTTTTCTGATATTCGTGGTTTTACCACCATTTCAGAAGGTTTACAGGCATCAGAAGTAGTTAAAATGTTAAACATTCATTTAGAAGCAATGACACAAGTAACTTTTGATTATGGTGGCACAATGGATAAATTTATTGGTGATGCAACCATGGCTTTTTGGGGAGCTCCTTTGCCTGACGAACAACATGCTTTGCATGCAACGCAAGCGGCAATGAAAATGTACAGTTCAATGGAAAGTGTTAATAAATTACTGGCTAAAGAAGGTCTTAAACCTATTAATATCGGGGTAGGAGTCAATACAGGTAAAGTTATTTTAGGCAATATCGGTTCTAGCCAAAAACTAGATTATACCGTCATTGGCGACGCCGTAAATTTAGGGGCAAGACTAGAGGGGTTAACTAAACAATATGGCGTAGGGCTATTAATTTCTGAATTTACTCGTGCAGATATTTATCAAGACATTCCCTGCATGTTGATTGATATGGTTAAGGTGAAAGGAAAGCAAGAACCCGTTAAAATATACATTCCACTAGGAAATATAAAAGACGCGGATTTAACCAACAAATTTGACATGGTGAATCAAGCAGAACAAGCTTTTGCTCTATACCATCAACAAAAATTTACGGCGGCAGCGAACCTGTTTAAAGAGTTGCCCGATGATGGTCTGCTAACGTTTAAAGCATTATACAAACAAAGGTGTGAAGACTATATAAAACAACCACCCGAAGAAGATTGGGATGGCGTATTCAGCTTAACAACGAAATGAGACTATGAATAAAAAACGAAAAATTGGTTTAATAATTATTGGTGATGAAATTCTCTCAGGAAAGCGACAGGATAAGCACTTACAACAAGCAATTAGTTTATTAAAGCCTAGGGGCTTGTCAGTTGACCTTGTAAGCATGGTCAGCGACAACGCAGCGCTTTTGGTAGAGACATTAAAACAATCTTTTCAACAAGGTAACATTACCTTTTGTTTTGGAGGTATTGGGTCAACGCCTGATGATAGGACACGACAAAGTGCCGCACAAGCGTTAAATTTACCTATTGAACGCCATTTAAAAGCAGCAAAAGAAATAGAACAACAAATGGGCAAAAAGGCTTATCCTTTGCCAATTACCATGTCTGATTATCCGCAAGGGGCAGGCATGATTCCTAATTTATATAACAATATCCCTGGTTTTTCGATTAAAGAACATTATTTTATGCCCGGCTTTCCTATTATGGCAAAAGGCATGATGGAATGGGTGCTAGACACCTATTATCAAGATTTAATTCAGCCAGTTTCAGTTGAAAAAGCGATTAAAATTATTGAAGGAAAGGAATCTGAATGGGTTATTTTTATGCGCGATTTTGAAATAAAATACCCAAGCCTTAGAATTTTTAGCCTACCAACCATTACCGATAATGATGGGCGTAATGTTGAACTAGGGGTGGAAGGGCTAGAGCCTTTAGTTAATGAAGGCTTTGCAGATATTATTACCAAAGCAGAGCAGTTGAATGTAATTTATGAAGAAATTTGATGTTGTAATACTTGGTGCAGGTGCATCAGGTTTAATGTGTGCCGCCCAAGCGGGTTATCGTGGTTTGAGTGTGCTAGTGATTGACCATGCACCTAAAGCGGCAGCTAAAATTCGTATTTCAGGGGGCGGTAAAGCTAACTTTACTAACCTGAATGTGAGTGCCGAAAATTTTATCTGTACCAATCCTCATTTTGTAAAGAGTGCTTTAGCTCAATACTCACCACAAGACTTTATTAACCTAGTTGAACGCCACGGTTTGGCATACGAGCAAAGAGAACTAGGTAAGTTATTTTGTCAAAATCGTGCCAGTGATTTAATTCAAATTTTACGAACAGAATGTGACTGGGCTGGTTGTAAATTTTTACTCAATAAGTCCGTTGAATCGGTCGCTGTTCAAAATGATATTTATCAAATTAAAATGTCAGATGAAAACATTCAGACAGATAATTTAGTGATTGCAACAGGTGCTTTATCGTTTCCAAAACTAAAAGCAACAGACATAGGTTACCGACTAGCAAAACAGTTTGGCCTGCCAATTGTGCCAACTTTTGCAGGTTTAGTACCATTAAATTTTAAAGATAAATACCTTGCATTATGCCAAGATTTGTCAGGAATTGCGTTGAATGTAAAGGTTTCAGTGGTTAATAAACCTGAACGCAGTTTTACTGAGCCAATGTTATTTACTCATCAAGGACTTAGTGGGCCGGCGATTTTACAAATCTCAAATTATTGGCAACAGGGTGAAGGGCTTGAAATTAATCTTTTGCCTGAATTGAATGTCGAAGCAGAATTACTTAATTTAAAAAAGCAGAATAGCCCCTTAAGTCGATGGTTAAAAGAACATTTCCCTAAAAAGTTTTATCAAAACTGGCTAGTGCTTTATCCTATTGCCGACAGGTTAGCAGATGTTTCACATGAAACAATTAAGCAATATGCCCATAAATTATGCCACTGGCAACTTTACCCATCAGCCACGGCTGGTT
>CAYMAW010000037.1:0-9395 GCA_964388565.1 uncultured Piscirickettsiaceae bacterium
TTTTTGTAATAAAAGCATTTTTGTGACAGGAACAGTCACAATAAATTCGGTATTTTTTTGTTGCCACTGATTTAAATAAAAACAAGCAGAATCAAACAACCAACGATTAATGGTTAATTTTTGTTCATTATCGGTTAATAAGTCTAACCAATTTTTATTAGTTGAATCTTTAAAGTCATCAGACGGCCATTTAGGTGTGATGGTTGCACCCACAATTTTGTTTTCAAGTAAGTTGATTTGTGGGTCAACATAGGTAAATAAAGTATTATTTTTAATTGCCGTATTTACAGTTTTTGTAATATCAGGTTTGTTCGTTTCGGTTGAAATATCTTCATAGAAACGAAACTGTTTTTTACCATTATGTTTTGCAATATACAGTGCTTTATCCGCATGCTTCATTATTTCATTTGAAGTTTTCCCATCTTGCGGATAAAAACCAATGCCGATGCTGGTTGAAACTTCAACTTCATTTTCTTCTAAATAATAAGGTCGTGAAATATCCTTGATAATATTGGCGCTTATTTTTTCAACGCATTCGCGAGTATCATCTGTATCAGTTAGTAATACAACCAATTCATCACCGCCTAGCCTTGCTACAATGTCATCTTTGCGAACAGATGAAACCAGTCTTGCACAAGCATGTTTAAGCAGTTCATCGCCAATATGATGCCCAAAAGTATCATTAACGGCTTTAAAACCATCAAGATCTATAAATAATAATGTAAATGTTGTTTCGGTTTCTTTCGCTTTAAGTAAAACTTGGTTAATAAGATATTTAAAGTGAGCACGGTTTGGCAGGTGGGTTAAGGCATCAAAATGTGCCTTACGATATAATTCTTCAGTTCGTGATTTTACTTCCGCTTCAATAAAATTAGTCATTTCTTGTTGGCGACCCGAAAATTTATGTTGTAAATCAGTAAAGATTTTACTTGTAGCCAGTTTAACAGGTTTTTTTGTTTGATGTGGGCTTGCTTTTGTAGCATTCATTTGCAAGTTTGCTTGCTGACTTTCTTTTGTCAATCGTACAATATTACGATTTTTTAAACTAAGTAAGTTGTCTTTAACCATCATCAAACCCTTTTTGAAATATAATTAGTGTCAAATAATGAACACTTAATTAACAACTTAATAGCAAGGGTAATGCCATGTCAGATAAAAAAACTAAAATGAATATAGAAATTGGTACAAAATTTTCACCAACTGCTACAAAAATGTTACTTTGCGGTGCTGGTGAACTAGGTAAAGAAGTCGCAATTGAAGCACAGAGATACGGTATAGAAGTGATTGCACTAGATCGATATGAAAATGCACCTGCTATGCAAGTGGCAGACCGATCTTATAAAGTTGATATGTTAGATGGCGAAACCTTAAAGGAGATTATTCGTAAAGAAAAACCCGATTATGTGGTGCCAGAAATAGAAGCAATTGCGACAGATGCACTAGCTGAATTGGAAAAAGAAGGCGTGAATATCGTACCCACCGCTCGTGCTACCCAATTAACGATGAACAGGGAAGGAATTCGTTGTTTAGTTGCTGAAGAGTTAGGTATTCGTACTTCAAGCTACCAGTTTGCAGATAATAAAGAGGATTTTGTTAAATCGGTGAATGAAATAGGTATGCCGTGTGTGATTAAACCAATTATGAGTTCATCAGGCAAAGGGCAGTCAATTATTAAAACAGCCGTCGATATTGATTATGCTTGGAATTATTCTCAGGAAGGTGGTAGAGCAGGTAAAGGTAAAGTAATTGTTGAAGGATTTGTTGATTTTGATTATGAAATTACTCTGTTAACCATTCGACATATTGATGGTATTAGTTTCTGCGAGCCGATAGGTCATCATCAAGAAGATGGTGATTACCGTCAGTCTTGGCAACCGCATGTAATGTCATCAGTTGCGTTAAAAAAATCTCAAGAGATAGCAGAAAAAGTGACAGAATCTTTATGTGGTGAAAACGGTCGTGGTTTATTTGGCGTAGAGTTATTTATAAAAGGTGAAGAGGTTATTTTTAGTGAAGTCTCGCCTCGCCCACATGATACTGGGCTGGTTACTCTGATGTCGCAAGATTTATCTGAATTTGCATTACATGTGAGAGCGATTGTTGGCTTACCTATTCCGAATATTGTTCAACATGGTCCGAGTGCATCAAGTGTTGTTTTACCGACTGGAAATTCAACTCAAACGAATTATGCAAATTTAGGCGTCGCCTTATCTGAACCAGATACTCATCTTAAATTATTCGGTAAGCCTGAAATAGCAGGTAGAAGAAGAATGGGTGTGGCAATTGCAAGAGCTAACTCAATTGATGAAGCAATTGCGAAGGTAAATAGAGTGGTAAAAGCGGTAGAAATAAGCTTTTAACAACTACTAGGGGTGCCCCTGGCAATTTTTAGGTGGTTTTATAAGTTCTTATGGGGCTTTGGTTTACATAAATTCTTGTAAAACATTATTAAGAAAGGTTTTTCCTAGTAAGGTTAAAATAAGTTTATCTTCGGTAATTATTGCCCATTTTTTTTCTACGAGTAGCGTTAGTTCTTTGGTGATATGGCTTAATGTCAAGCCTGTTCGTAATTCAAATAAAGATAAATCAAATCCATTACTTAGTCGGAGTGCATTGAGCATAAATTCAAAAATGACTTCATCTGCTTCTACATTATGAGTTCGTCCAAATTTATTAGATGAAATCATTTCAATATAAGCACCTGGTGATGCAGGCATTTGGGTGCGTTGTATTTTTCCTTCTGGCGGATTGGTTATTTTGCCGTGTGCACCTGCCCCTAAGCCAATGTAATCGCCAAACTGCCAGTAGTTTAAATTATGTAAACATTGTTTGTTGTGTTGGGAATAGGCAGAGACTTCATAGTTTTGATAGCCAGCATTCGCTAATTCTTGTTTACATAGTGTTTGAATATGCCAAGCTAAGTCGTCTTCTGGCAAAATAGGCGGATTTTTATAAAAAGGTGTATTTGGTTCGATGGTTAATTGATAGTGTGAGAGATGTGGAGGAGCAAGTTCAATGGCTGTTTTAATATCAAATAATGCCTGTTCTAATGTTTGCCCAGGTAAGGCAAACATTAGGTCTAGGTTAAAATTATCAAAGCCTGCTTCTTTTGCCTTCTCTGCCGCAATGTAAGCCTCATTTGCGGAATGAATTCTACCTAATGATTGTAATTTTTCATCATCAAAGCTTTGTACGCCCATTGATAATCGATTGACCCCTGCATCACGAAAGCCCTTAAATTTATTAAAATCGACAGTGCCAGGGTTTGCCTCTAAAGTTATTTCAATGTTGGGCTGAAAACCAAGTAAAGCTCTTGCACGGGATAAAAAATCGTGCAAAGATTCTTCGGACATTAAACTGGGTGTGCCACCACCAAAAAAAATACTTTGTATTGGTCTGCCCCAAACAGAGGGAAGTGTCTGTTCAAGTTGGGTAATCAACGCATCAATATAAGGTTTTTCTTGATTACCTTTTTTGAGGGTGTGTGAATTAAAATCGCAGTAGGGACATTTTTCAATACACCAAGGATAATGCACATAAAGGCTAAGTGGTATAGCTTGGTGAAATTTCATTTTTTGTACTATTCGTTATTCTTTGTTATTATTTACTATTCTTGTCTAGGGTTAGAATCGCTTGTTTATAAATTAAAGCGGCTTCGGTATCTAATCCCTCCTCTTCATAACATTTTGCTAAGGCGTGATAGGTTTCTACTTCGGCACGAATCTTAAGGCTAGCTTGTAGGTGTGTTTGTGCAATGCCCCATAGTTTTGCTTGGCAAGCAATTCTACCTAATGTTAGTTGTAAAATAGGGTTTTCAGTTCGTTTTGGTAACCATTTTTCAGCTTTTTTTAAATAATTAGTGGGGTCGGAGAAATGTAATCGCCCAAACTGATAAACTAATCGGTCATCCCAGTTTTTATTAATGCTCTTAATAATTAAATGGGGTAATTCTTTTTCTTCATTCCAACCTATTTTTTGCTCTACATACTCTGCTAATATTGTTGGTTGTAGTTGTTGTAATTTGGCTAGTGCTTGCCAAATAGTATTGAGTTGTGCGGTATTTTCTGCACAGGATATTTTGTTACAAATAACCTGTGTTTCGATATCTAAAATAGTTTGCTTTTCTAATGCCGACACCTTTTTTATTTTTGGTAAAAGTTCGTCTAAAACATGCCAAATTTTTAGTTCATGGAGTAGGTTTGCATACTCTGATAATATGGCACGGTTGCGGTTATCTTTTTGGTGTAGTGCGTTTAATATTGATAACGCTTTTTGAGGGTTTTCTGTTTTTAATAATCGTGCCTCGACTAAGCCAATAGTTTCAAAATCGTCGATATACAATTCTTTTGCTTGGGTTAGGTATTGGTCTCTTCTACTCGGAGAATTTTGGTTATGTGCCATTTTGGCGGCACTTAGGTAGTGCATTAAACCTGCATCTGAAAATTTAGCACTTTTAATCAAATGTTTTTCGGCAATTTTCCAATCACCATGTTCTAGGGCAATCATTCCTTTAGAAAGGCTTGCTTCTGCTTTATTATGGCGTTTAATCTCTCGCCTTTCTTGCCAGTGTTTTGGAAAGTGAAGAATATTAGACCAAATTCGGGTCAAGATATACAGTACGATAAATGTAACCGCAAGAATAAAGATCAGAAACGAAACGCTGGTTTCAATAATCCATTCGCCCCAAACTAATGATACTTGACCGCTATCTTCTAACGCCAAAGTGGCAAGAAAAGAGGTAAGTAAAATTACCGCACCTAGTTTAATGATGATTGACATAGTTTGCCTCCGAAATACTTAGTGGCATTTTTACAGTTTGTTTTGCGGAGGGTAAACTTGCCATGGTTGACTGCCAAGCAGAGAGTTGTTCTGGCGCATAGCGTTTAATTAAGCTTGAAATATCATTTTTTGCATAGTCTGCAACCTGTAAAGCGTGGCTGTGAATTGCCCAAGCTAGTTGATCGGCTTGTAGTAGCATTCTTTGTTTGATTATTCTTTTTTCTAACTCACTCTCAACATTAGATAAATCGTTAGGAGATTCTTTTTTGCGAATATTAAATAATGCACCTAGTTTATTTTGTAATTTATCGGCAACGGTTTGTTGATTTGTTTCATGTGGAACCTGCTTTTCTTCTGGCTCGGTTTTTAAATCGGATAGCTCTAGATTGATTAACCATTTTTTTAAATCAGTCAGGTTGTTGGTTGTCGTAATGGATGAACTAAAGTTAGTTACTGTTTGTTTGTCTTGTTCTATTCTTGCTAACAAGCTTTGTTTGTAAACTAAATCAGAGACGCTAATGGTTTGTTGTAGTGCATTTAAGTTGTTTAGGGTTGACGATTTATTGTTTTCAAATAGCCATTGATTGTTGATTTGGAACACCCAATTTTGAACTTGTTTGTTAGATAATTTAGAAATGCTGTTAATTGTTTCTGCTTGATTAGTCTTTTTTAGTTGTTCTGGTTTTTTAACTTCTTCGGCACTTGCTAAACTCGATTGTAATTGTTGGTTTTGAGCTATTAATTGTTGCTGTTGTTCTTTTATCTCGCCTAGTTGTTTTTTAAAATTGATGGAAGTTGGTATTTCTTGTTGCGTCTCTACCAAACTAGTTACTTGTATTTCAGGTTTTTGAAGAACCATTTCTGACATTTTGGACTTTAAATTTACTACTTCGGTATTAAGTTTACGCTCTAGTTCTGTTATTAAAGCCCTTGTATTAGACGAATTTAATTGGGCTTCAACCTGTTTTAAATTTTCGTTAAGTGCAGAAAAATCTTGTTTTGTTAGGTTATGATTACTTTGTAATTGATTAATGCTCTCTACTTGCCATTTGTCTTGAGAATTAAACCAAGCTAAATAAAGGGCGTAGCTTGCAATAGCAAGGGTTATCAATAAAACGAGTTTAGTTAACAGGCTTGTTTTAATCTTTGCACCCGTTTTGTTATCAGTTTTAGCAGGTTGATCTTTATCGGTATTCATTTTAGTATCATTGTTTTGTTTGCTATTCTGCTTGCCACTTTGTTGAATGGAAGATTTTTTATTAATAATCGGTGCCGTGGTTTTTTTAGTCATGCTGATATTCCTTATCAATTCTTTTTAAAACACTAACAATTTCGTTATTAGTTTGTTCTTTTGTTTGGTGAATTTTACCTTGCCAACCAAGTTGTACCATTTCCGTTGCAATTCGGTCACTGAAAACGATTGCCTCTTTACCTAGCAGTTCTTTTTTTTCATCTGCATCTACTTGTTCTATCATGGCTGTTATTGATTCAACACTGGTTGCTAATATAATACCATTTTTACATTGTGTAAATTTTAGCCAAGACGCTTTGCAGAAATGTTTATTAATTCTCTGATAACATTCAACTTCCGTTACGGTAGCTTTTTTTGATTTTAGCCCAGTGCTTAATTCGTCTAGCCCACCCTTTCCTTTTACGATAAGACCGTTTACGCCATCTAGTGAGTCGGGCAGTAATTTTAATACAGATTGGCTGCTAAATGGTGGAACTGGCGTAAAAGATTTAACCCCCACCTTTTTTAGTTGTTGTTGTGTAGCTTTGCCTATTGCATAAACGGTTGCATTTTTAAAGTAGTCAACGGGTGATTTAATCTGGGCTAAAAAATGAATAACCGCATGCACACTAACAAAAAATACCCCCCCCCCTGGCATTTTTTGCTGTGGGAAGGGGATCGGTTCGATAGTTAAAGTAGGGAAGTTAATTGAATTTAACCCATTTTCTTGTAGTAGTTGATTTAATTCATCTGCTTTAAAAGAGGGGCGGGTGTTTAATAAAGTGGTCATTATTTTTCAGGTGTTATTTTATAGACACGATCTAAAATTTCTTTTGCTCCTTGCACCAATAAATCTTCTGCGACTTTAATACCGAGTTCTTCAGGGTGGTTGAGCGGGCCAACGCCTTTAGCGTGTAAAATAACCGAACCGTCTAGTTCAGCGACCAGCCCCGTCATTTGTATTTGATTGTTTTTTAGCTCCGCATAGACACCAATAGGAACTTGACAACCACCTTCTAGTCGGTGGTTCATTGCTCTTTCTGCTTTGGCACGAATTTCACTTTCAGCGTGATTTAATACTTTAATAATATCAAAAGTTTCGGCATCATTACTAAAATACTCTATACCCAATGTGCCTTGCGTTACGGCAGGTAAGCAGGTTTCGATAGAAATTTCGTGGCGAATTCGTTCGTTAAGACCAAGTCGTTGTAAGCCAGAGGTTGCGAGCACAATGGCATCATATTCTCCCGCATCTAATTTACCTAAACGAGTACCCACATTACCACGCAAATCTTTTACCGTTAAGTCAGGTCGTTGTGCCAATAGCTGTGCTTTTCTGCGTAAACTAGAGGTACCTAATATCGCACCTTGCGGTAAATCTTCAAAACAGGCGAAGTTATTTGAAACGAATGCATCTGTTGGTGAATGCCTTTTTAAAATTGCACCTAACGCAAAACCTTCAGGTAATTTCATTGGCACATCTTTCATAGAGTGTACAGCAATATCCGCTTCACCTGCTAACATGCGCTCTTCTAGCTCTTTAGTAAACAACCCTTTGCCACCAATTTTTGCCAGGGGCACATCTAAAATTTTGTCGCCCTTAGTGACCATGGGTAATAAAATAACTTCTAAGTCAGTATGAAACTTTTCAAGTTCTGCTTTTACAAATTCTGCTTGCCACATGGCAAGTGGGCTTTTTCGGGTGGCAATTCTAAGCGTTTTTTTCATATTTTTAAGTGTCGACTGTTTTTATTTATATTTTACTTTAGCTTTTTTAACAAATGTATTTGTTTGTGTGTAAGATGTGAATTAAAAATTTAGATAAAGACCTCACGGAGGGCGAGAGTTGAAAAAAAGTATCATGATTTTGTTTTTATTATTATTGGTAATAAAGGCAGAAGCGAAAAGCAATTTGCCAAATGAATCGGTTAATGTTCAGGGGGACAATAAGCACTTAGTTAAGCAAAAAGAACTTTATAATTTATATGAATTAGCTAAAAAAGCAGAAGCAAAAAATTTGCCTATCGTGCTTACTTTCGTTGCAGAGTGGTGTGAGTTTTGTCATATTCTTGGCTCGGAAGCATTAGATCCGATGGCGTTAAGTGGTGTGTATGATGGAAATTATATGTTTATGCGTTATGTCAGTATTGATGACCCGAAACCAATTAAAGACTTTGATAATAAGCTGATGATTAAGGATAAGTTTGCAGATAAATATAATGCTGACTTAACGCCAACAATGATTTTTATAGATTCAACAGGTAAGCAAGTTGCAGATCCTATTGTGGGCATTGCGGCAATTGAATTGTATTCTATGTTAATTCATAAAGCGTTAAATCAAGCTTATAAGAATATGAATAAACCATTAGAAATCCCATCAACAGTTGAAGATTTATTCAAAGTGCATCCCTTGCTAATGGACACACTGAAAGAGTAGCAATTACCAAGGGGGTAACAAAAAGCGTTATTCTTCAAACTCCATCACTCTAAATAATTTATCGACATTTTGTTTATGCAGTTCATTGTAGGTTTTAAAATGACTGTATTTACTTTGGTCAATCGTTAAGGCTTCATTTAAACCGCCGTCATTATCCAAAACATTTAAAATTTCGGTTCGTAAAAAAACAAGATAATCTTTGGTGTAAGCGGTGGTTGTTTGTATGTCGGTAATTCCTCCGTGGCCAGGTACGATAATTTTTGGTTTTAGGGCTTCAACTTTATCCCAAGTTTCAATCCAACCTCTTACATCTGTATGCCCTAGTATGGGTAGCATACGAATATTGAATGCGATATCGCCAGAAATAAGTATTTTTTCATTAGGCATCCATAATTGTACATCATCAGGGCTATGTGATGGGCCAAGGTGGAGTAGCTGGATTTTTTTACCTTTTAATTTGATCTCTAATGTATCGGTGAATTCAATATCGGGCAATACGATTTTGGATTTTAAAAACTTGTCTTTCAGTGTGCGTTTATGCCCAGCTTCAATACGAGATTTATTTTTCTTTAATATTTCGGTGGTGTGTTGGTGGCCGATAATGGTTGCACCCTGTTCTTTCCAGTAACTTCCGCCTAATACGGCATGCCCCTGGGCATTTTCTAATATGACATATTTAACGGGTAATTCGGTTATTTTTTTAATTTCTTCATGGAGGGCAGATGCCAGTAAATAACTGCCACCGGCATTAAAAACCAATACTGCTTCATCGCCAATAATAAAAGAAAGGTTGTTGTTATGCCCTGAATTTTGATAGGTACCAGGTTGTGGTGCACCAATGGCACTATAAACATCGGTGGCTACCTTTTCTGGCAATGAATAAAGGATGGAGTTAGGTGCTTTGTCTGCAATGTAAACATCTAGCTCTGCTTTTTGCCAGGTAAAAAA
>CAYMAW010000038.1:0-9366 GCA_964388565.1 uncultured Piscirickettsiaceae bacterium
GCAAAAATAGCGACACTTTTTTCTCAGTCTAATTCTAACCTTAGTTATTAAGCGTCTCCTTAAGGTTGTGTCTTAATTAATTATTATAAAACAAAAGGAAGATAAGTGAAAAAAATTAAATCTAGTGATGTTAAGTATCCTTATAAAGAAAAACTCAAAAAGAAAGTATATGAAAAGCAAAAATTAGCCTTACAAATAGAGTTATTAAAGTTACAAAAGTGGGTGAAAGACGAAGGGAAAAAAGTTGTTATCATTTTTGAAGGTCGTGATGCGGCAGGGAAAGGCGGTACGATTAAACGAATTATGGAACACCTGAACCCTCGTGGAGCGAGAGTAGTTGCGTTAGATAAACCGTCAGAAACTGAACAAGGTCAATGGTATTTTCAGCGTTATATCAATCATCTTCCTACCGAAGGTGAAATTGTCTTATTAGACAGATCTTGGTATAACCGCGCAGGGGTTGAACGGGTAATGAGCTTTTGTACGCCACCAGAATATAACCAGTTTATGCACCAGGCACCAGAATTTGAAAGAATGCTTTCTGCAAGTGGTATTCATATTATAAAACTGTGGTTTTCAGTAAGTCAAGCTGAGCAATTAAGGCGATTTAATTCGCGTAAAGGTGATCCATTAAAGCAATGGAAATTAAGCCCGATGGATTTGGCATCATTAGATCGTTGGGAAGAATATACTAAAGCAAAAGAAGATATGTTTTTTTACACCAATACCAAAGAAGTACCTTGGACAGTCGTGAAATCAAATGATAAAAAACGAGCGCGTTTAGAAGCAATGCGTTACATTTTAAATTTCTTTCCGTACAAAGAGAAAAGTGAAGATCTAAAACCTGCTGATCCTTTAATTATAAGCACAGGAGAAGAAGTCTTTACCGAAGATTAGATTTAATCTTTGTTCCCAATAAAAAATGCCAGGGGCATGCTCCCCTAGTATTTTTTTGTCTATAATTTATCTTTTTTCATCATTAGTTTTATTCGATATTTGTTTAAAAAATATGTTATCTTTAAAAAATTAGGTTTAATTTAGTCAGCAAGTATTTCTAATTATTCACGATTCTACTTGTGTTGTATTTTTAAATTAAATCTAATTACGATAGATTTATTATGGATAAAAAGAAGTCTTAGAACTTACAAATTATACCTTAGTATGGTTTATATACTTGCCTTGAAAAATGTTTAGATAAATTAGGTGATACGGAAGAAACTGAAAAGCGTGTTGAAATTTTTGTCCCAATAGAATGAGAATAATCATGAAAAAAATAATGTTAAGTTTAATATTAATGTTCTCTGTAATGAGTGTCTCGGCAGAAAGTGTTGAGTTGGATTCTATTTCAGTAAAGGCAGGTAAGATGGATGATACCAATCTTGCTCCAGAAATAACCTCTACTTCGACATTAGATACCAGTGGTTCAGAAATAGAGTTAAATATTGAAGAACTTAAAGGTGTTGCAGGTACTCAAGGTGATCCTTTAGGGGCAATTAAAATCTTGCCAGGAATTGTTTCAGCAACTTCTTCACAAAGTGGTAGTACAGAAGGTTTTTATGTTCGTGGCAGTAATGCGAATGAAAATGCAATTTGGGTAGATGGCTTGCCTGTTGGTTATATTTATCATCTTGGCGGTCGATTTTCGGTACTAAATCCCGATACAATTAGTAATTTTAAAACTTATCTTGGTGGTTTTGGCGTTGAGCATGGTGATAGATTAGGGGGTGTGGTTTCAGTTAATACTCGAACGCCGTTGCGAGATAAATTGCATCAAACTTACCAAATAGGGTTTTATGATGCTTCTTTTAAATTAGAAGGACCTATTAGCGAAAACAGTTCGGGTTATTTTGCTTTTCGTAAAAGCTATTTTGATCTACTTTTGCCAAAGGTAGGAGATATACCTGACTCTGAAAATACTTATACCCAATTTCCGCAATTTTGGGATTTACAAGCAAAATACCATTATAAATTAAATAAGGGCAAACTAGATTTTTCTATTTTTGCCGCCGATGATCAATTAAAAATTCAAATTAAAGATGATAAGGATGTTGTTCCAGATCCTGCACTAGCAGGAGATTTAGGCGGTAAATCAGCCTTTCAAACCTATGGAGTAAGATGGCAACAAACTTTATCACTACAGTTAGAACAAACCATTAGAACAGGTTTGTTAAAAAGAGAAAATGAACTTGTATTGGGAACACAGTTAGCAGATACCGACCAGAATAAAGGTGATAGTTTTAGTGTTGACAGTATTAATAATACCTATTTCTTTTTACCAAGCTGGCAGTGGAAAGCAAACAATACACAAAGTTGGAAAGCAGGTGTTGATATTTATTACAGCAATTTTAGTGTCGATGGTTATATTATTCAACCTTGCCGAGAGGGGCAGGCGGACTGTACCGTAACTGGGGAAAAAGGTATCGCTCTCGATCAAAAAACAAGCGCACAAAGTATTGAACCTTATGTGGAACTTAGCCAAGAAATGACGCCAAAGTTATTTGCGACTTTAGGGTTAAGGAATAATCAAACAAAAGTGGGTGATTTTGAAGACCAACAATTTTCGCCACGATTAAATCTTGAATATGATGTGAATGATAAAGTAAGGTTAACGGCTTCATGGGGTAAATTTGTACAGTTACCACAGGGGCATGAAATGGTTGATGACATTGGTAATCCTGATTTAGTTATGACACAAGCTGAACATCGGGTTTTAGGTGTTAAGTTTGAATTATCTGATTTATGGTCTGGTCAGGTTGAGGTTTACCACAAGCCAATGACAAAGTTAGTTGTTTCAAGAGATAACCCTGAAAATTATGCCAACGAAGGTAAAGGATTTGCACAGGGTATTGATGTTTTATTTAAGAAGAAATGGCATGATCGTTCGTTTGGTTGGGTAAGTTACAGCTATTTAGAGACGGAAAGAACCGATGAAGGCGAGGGTAGTAAACGGTTATTTAGTGGCGACCAACCGCACACTATTAATATGGTTTACAACCAACCATTTACGGGAGGTTGGCACAATTGGGTTTGGGGTATAAACCTTAAAGCTCATACAGGTTTACCTTATACCAAAATTGTGGGTAGAGAAGGGAGCGTGATACCTGGCTCAAGCACGACGATAGTAAGTTGTCAAACGAACCCTGGTCAAGATGGTTGTTATTGGAAGCCTAAATATGGCAAAGTGAATAATGATAGATTACCCGTTTATTTGAGTTTGGATTTATCAATGGAAAGAAAATGGAAATATTCTTCGTGGGACTTAACCACTCGATTTGAATTACTGAATGTAACAGGATTGTTTAGACCAAATACCGTTGGCTATGAATATGAAAATGACTATTCAAATTACAATAATCCGGATAAAATTTCGGATTTTCCGTTCTTTCCATCATTTAGTATAAGGGCTAACTTCTAGTTTACTCCGACGGCTTGCCATGCTAAATTTACTTGTTCTACGGCCTCCTGCCCATAAGATGCCGCCGCATTTGCCATACCTAATTTAGCGTCGGCAAAGTTGGTGGTACTGGTCCAGTAATTTGCGTTGGCATCAAATGCAATTTGTATAGCGGTTTTAATGCCTAACCCGTTAATAGTGACACCATTGTGCGTGCCACCAACAGCTAGCAAATAAAACATCTTGTTTGGTACGCCGCTATTTTGATGGACACCACAATAATCATTGGTACAAACATCAGGAACAGGGCAGTTTTCTGTATCTGCATTTGTCCAATAATTTCCTTTATAGGTATCGGGTTGTCTAAATAACGATGGTTCTTTTAATGATCTAATTGCAAAGTTAGCTTCCTCACCAATTTTCCAACTAGTATGCCCATTATCTCTAGTGACGGCAATACCAACCCAATCAGAAAACGCTTCATTTAATGCTCCAGATTCTCTTGAATATTGTAATTTTGAATTGCTACCAGTAATAGCATGAGCCCATTCATGAGCAGTTACACTTAATGCACTTGCCAAGCTTAGTTGGTTTTCAACGGCGGGAGTATAAGCAATGTTCTTTCCGTTCCAAAAAGCGTTAAATAATTCTCCAGGTTGAATGATTGTGCCACAAAAAAACATGGGTACAATGGGGTAATCTAAGTGGGTAATAGCGATCATATCACTTCCCTCATTATCGTAACTTCTAATGCCAAAAGTTTTTTTAAAGTAATCAAATGTAATAAGAGAGCCTGCAAAAGCATCGACACCTTGAGGGTCTAGTTCTTGTACGGTTGCTGCATGATGACTAAGTAATTGTGGGTTGCTAAATTTATGTATATTACGAATAAATTTCTTCGTTTCAATGGAGGCATCACCTCCTAGCCCACTTTCGCTCCGACGGCTAGTATCTTTTAGAAAATATCTGTTTTCTACTTTTGTTAATTCTATATTAGAATAAAACTTAGCCGATCCATTGACCTCTTGCCCTTGAAGGTTTGCTGTAACTTGTGTACTTTGTGTGTTTGTTCCTAAAGAAATGGTTGGTTTTAGATATGAACAGTTTTTCAACCCGGTTACTTTTGTGTAAATAGTCGCGTTAACGGGGCTATCTAATAATATTCTAGCAATGTTATTAGCATCTTCTGAAGAGGAATCATAATTGAGACCAGAAATAGGAGTATCACTACCGTTGGTAATTTGTAGTGAACAACAGGGTTTTTCGGAACAGTTTTTAACCTCCATTTTCATCTCGTAAAGAGTGTTTTTTTCTAAAGAAAAGGGATATTTATTATGTTGATCTGCTATTAATCTGATTAGCATATTTACAGGTATATCTATTGGCTCGTCAATCAACTTTTCTTTATTGCTACTGCCACCACAACCAATAATAAATAACGGTAATAGGATAATTAAGTTTAAATATTTCATGTTTTAACGCTTTAAATGGATTGTTTTATTAATAATGTGTGGTGGATTTGTGTCGGTTAGCTTGTAGGTATATTTCATAGATCTAAAAATAACTTCTATTTCCCAGATAATATAAGGAGAATCTAAAATAATAAAAGCTTGGTTATTAAGTTGCGTTAGGTTGCTAATTTTAGTCTTTAAATCTTTGGCAACTTGTTCTAATATTTTGGAGCTAGATGCGATTGTTGCCCCATTTTTTAAATGCCGGTCTATTTTAAGACGAATATTATGATTTAAACCTTGCTGATAGCCATTTATAGAAAAAATTTGATTTAAAGTATTAAAATGAATAATTATTTCTGAATTTTTGATTAAGATATTTTGGTATTTCTTGTTAAAACGAAGGTGTTTGTTGCCCTTTCTATCGGTTGTTATTTTTCTAAAACTAATATTGTTTAAACTGGTGATGCCGAATAAATTTTTATTTTGAATTAAGTAATCTTCTGCTTTTGAGATAAAGAAACTGTCATCATTAAAATGGTTACTTTGTTTTAATGATTTATTGTTTGTATCTAAGGGGATTTTTAAGAAAAATAGCCCAGTGAGTTCCTCGTTTGTTATTTTTTGAGCCGATGCATTTACAGCAAAAACACTGACGACAACTAAAGTGAAGTTAAGAAAAATTAATGCTATAAATTTATTCAAAATAACCTCTATGAGAATGATTAATTAAACCATTCTACAGGTAAAAGATTATTGTTTCAATTATCTAGGTGTTAATTTAATATCAGTTATTCAGTGTTTTCTTGAGTATATTTGCGAATATTGTTTTCTATTTTCTCTAAGCGATAATCGCCTTTGTTGTTTTCATCAAATATAATATTCTCACCGTCCAACGGCTTGGTGTAATAAAACTCAACATATTTATCATAGCTTAGTGCTTGTCTATTGTTTATTTGTTGCTGATGACTATTTGTCATTAGGTAGTCTTGATAGCTTTTTTGAACAACCCCCGTAAAATATTCGGCGACACAGCCTGAACCATAGCTAAAGAAACCGAATCTATTGCCTTCTAAGCAGTTTTTAGAATTATCAAGGAATGAACATAGGCTAATAAATAATGATGCACAGTAGCTGTTTCCTACCACTCTATTATAGATTTGACCTGCAAATATTTGTTCTTTTATTTCTTCCGCTGTTAATTTTTGTCCAGTTTTCCTAATTAGCATTTGGTGTGCTTTATCAGTCATTCTTGTAAAAGGGATGTGGTAGCAAAATTTATCAATATCATTGAAGTTTTTTCCAGTTTCTTCGGTGAAATTATTCCATGACTCTTTTAGACTTTTTAAATATATTTTTGTTGAGTATTTTCCATCAACAATTGCGGTAGAGCGATTATTAGGACGCCAAAAATCAGATACATCTTCGGTATAATAACCAGAGCCTTGCTCGATAGCGATAATTCTAGGATTTTGCGTAATTAGCATTGCTACACCTCCACAACCTTGCGTGGCTTCACCCGGTGAATCCTTGTCATAGCGAGCAATATCAGAGGCAATAACTAACACTTTTTCTTTAGCGTTATTATGAACCATTAAAACAGCCATTTGTAATGCCGCCGCTCCAGCATAACACGCCTGTTTAAATTCTACTGCACGGCATTTAGATGACATGCCAAGTAAGCCGTGTAAAAAAGTTCCTGCGGATTTAGATTGGTCAATACCCGATTCAGTGGCAAATAAAATAGCGGTAATAGACAGTCTATCAATTTGTTCTAAAATGGGGGCGGCGGCTTTTGCGGCGAGTGTCACAATATCTTCATCGGGTGGAGCAATTGACATTTTTTCTTGCCCAATACCCGTAAAGAACTTATTGACATCAATGTTTTTTTCTTTTGCAAAAGTATCTAAGCCAAGCTCATAATCAGATGTGGCAAAGTGAATTAAATCTATTCCTACTGTCATGTATTATTATCTTTTTTTATTTGAGGGGGCTTAGGGAAGACTTAACAAGTAAATCATCATTTAAGAACATCTCTTCGATGTTAGAAGCCCCTAGTAAAAATTGTGCCATACTATATTGTTGGCTAAACAGCTGTATCTTTTGTTGCACTTTATTACTTGAATTTAGCGCGGGCTTTAAAAAAGGCGAAGCCATTCCGCAAACTCGACCACCCATTATAACTGATTTTGCCATGTCTATTCCAGTTCGGATGCCTCCACTGGCAATAAAATTTGCTTGTTTTTGATAATACTTTGCGATTTCAAGTACTTCGGGAGTGGTTAGTCCCCAGTCCTGAAATAAATTACCTAACGAATCTTCGCTGTTTACATCATGACTTCTATGAGCCTCTATTCTACTCCAAGAAGTTCCGCCTCTTCCTGCGGTATCAAACCATGTTATACCTACTTTTATCCCTAATTCAATGTCGTTAGCAGAAAGACCACAGCCTACCTCTTTCAATATAATCGGCACATTAATTTTTTCATTTAGCTCTGATATTTTTTCAGCTAAGTTACTAAAATTAGTATCGCCTTCGGGCTGAATTATTTCTTGCAAGGGGTTTAAATGAAGATAAAGAGCATCGGCCTCTAAAATATCAACCATTTTTTGTGCTTCTTCAATACCGTAACCATAATTTAACTGCACGGCACCCATGTTGGCAATTAAAGGAATATTAGGTGCAAATTTTCGTAGTTGAAAGCTTTTCTCTGCTAATTTATCAACAATCATCGCTCTTTGAGAACCAACAGCTAAGGCGACTTGTTCTGCTTCTGCGGCAATGGCTAGGTTTTGATTTATTTTAATAAGGTTACTATCAGCACCACCTGTCATTGATGAGATTAGAAGCGGAAAACTTATTTTTTTGTTCAAAAAAGTCGTGCTAGTATCTATTTTTGCAAAATCTAATTCTGGCATGCCTCTATGGGAAAGGTGTATGCCATCAAATCCTGCTTGCAGTCTTTCTATTTTTGGGTCGCCTAAAATCGCTTCAATATGTTGTTGCTTTCGTTGTGTGATGACTTTTTTAGACATGATTTTATGAACGCTCTAGCTTTAAGTGAGCAGACATCAGTTCACCCTGATTTGTTTGAGCGGCTAATAAAGAAAGTTCACCGCAAAGAGCCGTTGCCCCTGCAATACACGCTAAACGGCGCGAGTTCTCACCCACTTTCGCTTTACGGTTAGTGCAACCTAATTGTTTTAAATTATCTAAAACAAAATCTAACCCCTTGCCATTTCCGACCGAACCTACGATTAAGTTAGGTAGGGTTGTTGAAAAGTATAGGTCACCATCTGCTGTTACATCTACATGATTAATCGCTTGTGATCCTTCTACAATATTAGCCGCATCTTGCCCCGTAGCAAGGTAAAAAGCCAGTAGCATGTTGGCTACATGTGCATTAGCGGTTCTTAAACCACCAGAAACAATGCTACCAATTAAATCTTTTTTGATATGTAATTCTTTAATCGCTTCAGGAGTCGTTTTTAGAAAACGCGCACATAATTTTCTAGAAATAGTCGTTTCGCAGACTACATTTTTTCCTCGTCCAAGAATACCGTTGACGGCAGAAACCTTTTTATCGGCACAATAATTGGCAGAAATAGAAACATAAGAAAGTTCAGGGTACTCATCTAACAACCAAGGGATAATCTTATCCGCCGCATTAGTTACCATATTATGCCCCGAAGCATCGCCCGTTGTAAATTCTAAACGCAGGTAGATAAGATTGCCGATGACCTGGCTATTAAGTGCGATTAACTTAGCAAATTTACTAGAGGTTTCTACAATGATTTGCAAATCATCTTGTCGTTTCTTAATGTCGATTAATTTGTCACGGGCAATGCCTGCGTTGTCCGCTTCGAGCAATATTGAACGGGTCATTCGTTCATCCATTACTGTAGTACGAATACCTCCAGCATGAAAAGTGACCCTGGCACCCCTTGCAACTGACGGCCATAAAGGGATTTCATAAGTTGCCATCGGTACCATTAAATCGTCCACTTCTACATCGCCAATCAACTTAAAAGGGCCAACTGATTGCATCGGAATATGGGCAAATTGATCTGTTTTCATGGTAAATTTGGCTCTCAACTTAATTTTCGGTTATTATACAGCGGAATTTATAATAATTTTAAAAAAAGGAAGAGTACCGATGGTAATGGCAACCGCACGACACATTTTAGTTGATACAGAAGAGCAAGCATTAGAAATGAAAGCAAAAATAGAAGAAGGCGCAGACTTTGCGATTATTGCCGCCGCATCTTCTCAATGTCCATCAGGAAAAGATGGCGGAGAGTTAGGTGAGTTTGCTCCTGGAATGATGGTTCCTGAATTTGATAAAGTTTGCTTCTCTGCCGATATTGGTTCAGTTGAAGGCCCAATTCAAACTCAGTTTGGGTACCATCTTATTGAAGTGACCGCTCGTTCAGAATAAGTTTTAAAAAATAATTTGAGACCTTTGCATAATTTAAAGCACAACTTAGGGAATGCAGAAAATAGTGCATTTTTTGGCTCTT
>CAYMAW010000039.1:0-9321 GCA_964388565.1 uncultured Piscirickettsiaceae bacterium
ACAAGTTCTGTTGCTTCAACTAAAAAGTCTTGTAAAATTTCTTCATCCACTATTCTAATCCTCAATAACAGCCTAGTAATCAACTTACAAGCGGTTTTAAAAGTGTTGTATTATTTTTAATAACCAAGCAATGAATATGCCAATAAGAATTTATAACAAACGAAAAAAACACAATCCCTTTAAAAAGATTTTTAATTAGATCCCCAAATCTCCCAATAAATCATCAATGTTTTCTTGCGATGAAACTGAATCCGATTGACTAAGCTTATTTACGCTAGGACCGACACCTTTCATTTCTTCTTCACGCTTTTCTTTGTCGCTTTTTACTATCTGAATAGCGTTAATGTCAATTCCAGAGCGTTCAGTCAGCTCTCCTAAACTTACCTCTAACTCCTTAACCAAGAGAGAGACTTTGTTCAACACTTGTCCCGTTAAATCTTGGAATGACTGTGCCATCATTATATTTATAGCTTCAGACTTAACATTTTGTAATGATTCAAGTACCAATGTATCTGTTACTTTAGATTCTGACAATTCAACCAATTCAAGTATTGTTTCAGAAGATGAAAGCGTTTTATCTGAAGCATTTTTAGTTTCTTCAAGAATATACGCTAAATTTTCTAACGCATTTGGTAAATCTTGCTTAACATGCTTAATCGTTATAGAGTCTTCTGTAATTAAGCTGTCGCTTGACTCACTCAAAAGAGTGTCTAAAATAAAAGTAGCTTCTTGCTGTTTTGAGCAGTCTATTAAATTAAGTAAATATTGATATTTTTTTTCTTTATTATTCATTTAAATTTATATCCAATCTTTTAAGCGTGATTTTAAGCGTTTAATTGCTTGACTATGTATTTGGCTTACTCGTGATTCACTAACCTCAAGTACCATTCCTATTTCTCGTAAATTTAACTCTTCATCGTAATAAAGCGACATTACCAACTTTTCTTTTTCTGGCAAATTATGAATTTGATCTACAACCGCCTGTTTAAAGCCCTCTTCTGAAAGATCATTTAAAGGTGTAGGAGCTTGACCAACTATTTTTTCTTCTGAAAGTTCATCATGATCAGGTTCATCAATTGAAAGTAAATAAGAGGAATTTGTATCTTGTAAAATATAATGATATTCTTCTAAACTTATCTCCATTTCTTCGGCTATTTCACTGTCTTTAGCCGAACGAGATTCGCGAGTCTCTACTTTTGATATCGCAGCAGAAACGGCTCTTGATTTTCGATAAACAGAACGGGGTGTCCAATCCCCTTTTCTAATTTCATCTAGCATCGTCCCCCTAATTCTAATGCCAGCATAGGTTTCAAAGCTAGCACCTTGACTGGCATCAAATTTACCTATAGCTTCAATCAGACCGATTACTCCAGACTGAATCAAGTCGTCAACCATTACACTGTCTGGCAATCGACCCTTAAGGTGATAGGCTATCCTATTTACTAAAGTAAGATAGTCTTCTACTTTTAACTGCCCACTAGCAGTTTGTTTTTGTATGTTTTTATAAGCTTGAGTACCAGACATACTATTCCTTAACTACCTTGATATTGAAACAAATTTTCAATAAAAAACTGGAGATAACCCGTTGCATTTGTTGGAATAGGCCATTCATTTATTTTATTTGCGACATGATTAAATTCTTTTGCAGAAACGCTATTTGGTTTAGATATTGTAACAGGGCTTTGCTTTTGGATAGCCTCTCTTAAATCATGATCAAAAGGAATTGTCCCTAAATAATCAATTGATACATCTAAGAAATTTTCACATACTTTAGAAAACTTTTTATGTAATTCGATACCATGTTTTTCTGTACGCGTCATATTCGCTAACAATTGAAAATTAGTTAAACCGTGTTCCCTATTCAGCACTTTAATTAAAGCATAAGCATCGGTCATCGAAGCTGGCTCATCTGTCACTACAATAACAACTTCTTGCGAAGCCCTACAATAACTAACTACACTATCCGCTATCCCTGCGGCGGTATCTATAATTAATACATCTAAAAAGCCATCAATTTCTGAAAAAGCATTAATAATTCCTGCATTTTCAGCTTGAGATAACTGAGCCATACGACTATTCCCCGATGTTGCAGGCACAATCTTAAATCCACCAGGGGCATCTACCATCACTTCAATCAGTGACTTTTCCCCTTTTAATACATGCGATAAATTATACTTAGTTTGTAACCCAAGCATAATATCAACATTCGCTAAGCCCATATCCGCATCCATTAACAAAACTCGATTGCCTAATTTGGTTAAAGAGACTGATAAATTAACGGAAACATTCGTTTTACCTACGCCACCCTTCCCACTAGCAACCGCAATAACTCTTACAGGTTTACTTCGCTGTGATGGCTTTATTTTTTTCATAGAATGACCTGTTTTTTCAGCTTCTGTTAAAATATTATTTGATTTCATTGCTCTTAAACCTGCCGCTTGATCATTGTGCATTTGATATATCCTTTCCCATTCCTAATCTAAAAGCAATTTCTTCACTATCTGTATTTTTTTGCTGACCTAAGACCATTGCACTATCTATTAATTTTCTTGGTTTTACAGTATCCAAATCTTCGGGAACTTTCTGTCCACTCGAAGTATAAATTAGAGGGAGCTCTTTCTCTATCATTATCGTGATAGCGTTACCTAACTGAGTCGCTTCATCTAGCTTCGTTAAAATACAACCTTTTAGACCAACCTTGCCAAAAGAGTCAACAATATCATTCATCACACTCAATTGAGTAGCCGCCGACATCACTAAATAATTCTGAATACCACCTATCCCCATTTTAGTTTTTGTCGGTTGCTGATTTATCATACTATCTTTTTGGCTCAAACCTGCCGTATCAATCAAAATTAATTTTTTATTTGCTAAAGATGCAAGCAAAGTATAAAGCTCTCCTTCCGACCCTGCAACATGGACTGGCACACCGAGCAAGTCCGCAAATGTTTTTAACTGGGCTTGTGCCCCTATTTTATAACAATCGGTGGAGATTAAAGCAAGTTGATTTGTGCCATTTCTCATCACAAATCGACTTGCCATTTTTGCAATCGTGGTTGTTTTTCCTACCCCTGTTGGGCCTACTAAGGCAATAATTCCACCTGCATCAATAACATCATTATCAACAGAAGGAATTTTTTCTTCTAATACTGATAATATTTCACCCCAAGCTTGAATACTTTTTTTAGATGAAGTATCAACCAGCGAATTCGCTAATTCCCAACCAATCCCTAACTGCACTAGCTTTTTTAAAATAGCAATTTTTTTAGGATCTTGCATTTCACTTTGATTCCAAGCCAGTCCAGATAGTTGATTTTGTAACATATCTTTAACCGACTTTAGTTCATTTGCTAAATTATGAACATCTTGGTTAATGGCTAATTGATTTTCAGAATTTTGGTTCGATAAAGCCACAGGGCCTTCACTCAAATCAAATTGTGAACGCGAAACTTCTTTTTTAGAATCCATATCAATGGCGGCAACAACCTCTACGCCTTCATCTGTACTTCTTGTTGACATAATAACGGCGTCATCACCCAATTCTTCTCGAACAGAATCCATTGCTTGACGCATATTTTTAGCTAAAAAACGCTTTAATTTCATTTACACTCGATCCTTAAAGGGCATTATTAAGATCCCTGCCCAACATTAGCAACCACGCTAATTTTTCTATTTTCAGGTATTTCAGAGTAAGCAAATACATTAATATTGGGCAAACTAAACTTAAATAATTTTGCTAATTGTGCTCTTATCTGTGGGGCAACTAATAAAATGGCGACATCTCCTTTTAATTCTACTTTTTGAACTTCTTCTTTTAATGTTGTGTGTAACCTTTCTGCTAGACTAGGTTCAATGGCAAGTTGATCATTCGGAGAGCCTTGTGTCGCTTGTAGCAACAACTGTTCCAAGCTTGGTTCTAAAGTAATAACCTTCAACTCATCCTCTACCCCAGCTATTTCTTGAATAATCGCAGGTCCTAATGCAGACCTGACATGTATCACTAATTCAGGAACACTTTTCTCGGTAGAAGCTATTTCAGTCAAAGATTGAAAAATAGTTTTTAAGTCTCTTATTGAAACCGCTTCACTTAAGAGGGCTTGTAATACAGAAACAACTTGTCCTAACGATAATTTATCAGGAATAAGCTCCTCAATCAACTTAGGAGAAGATTCTTTTAATTTATCTAATAATGTCTGAACCTCGTCATAGCCCAATAATTTAGCGGCATAATCCTGAACTATTTGACTAATATGTGTTGCAACAACCGTACTTGAATCAACAACAGTATAACCCAATGCCTGTGCTTGCTCCCTATCTGCAAGAGAAATCCAAACCGCATCCAATCCAAAAGTTGGATCTTTTGTTTTTTTACCAGGAATTTCGCCAAAAACTTCTCCCGGATTAATGGCAAGTTCTTTATCAGCATAAACTTCACCACTACCTGACACAACCCCTAATAGCATAATTTTATACTGGTTTGGATTCAAGTCTAAATTATCTCGAATATGGACGGATGGGACTAAAAAACCAAGCTCTTGCGATATTTTTCTTCTTACCCCTTTTACTCTTTCAAGTAATTGACCATTTTGACTATCATCAACCATAGGAATAAGGCGATACCCTACCTCTAACCCTAGAGTGTCAACCATTTGGACATCATCCCAGTTGAGTTCCGTTCTTTCTTCTTGATTAGATGTTTTATTATCAAGAAATTCATTTTCTCTATTACTTTTTTCGTCACCCTTTTTGTAAATAAGATAAGCACCCACACCTGAAATAGCAGAAAAAGTTAAAAATGCAACATTAGGCATACCCGGGATAAGTCCAAATACACCGACAACCCCTGAAGACACTGCCAAAGCTTTAGGATTTGCAAGCATTTGACTTTGAACTTGTTCTGCCATATCTCTTTTATCACCCGATACACGCGTAACAATAATGGCAGTTGCGGTAGAAAGTAATAAGGAAGGTAGTTGAGCCGCAAGACCATCTCCTAGCGTTAAAATGGTATAAACTTCAATAGCATCACCAAACGCTAGGTCATGTTGCCCCATTCCTATTGCAAAGCCACCAATTAAGTTAATGAATAAAATAACGATACCAGCAATTGCGTCACCTCTTACAAATTTACTTGCCCCATCCATTGAGCCGTAAAAATCTGCTTCGGAGGTTATTTCAAGCCGTCTATCTTGTGCTTCTTCCTGCGTAATTAAACCTGCATTTAGATCCGCATCAATAGCCATTTGCTTACCTGGCATAGAATCAAGCGTAAATCTTGCACTAACTTCCGCCACTCGCCCGGCACCCTTGGTGATAACGACAAAGTTAATGACGACTAAAATAGAAAAAACAACAAGACCAACCGCAAAGTTACCGCCAATAACAAACTCACCGAACGCCGCGATAACTTCCCCTGCCGAGTTCCCACCATTATGCCCTTCTAACAAAATAATACGAGTAGAGGCAATATTAAGAGACAACCTAAATAATGTAGTTAATAAAATAACCGTAGGAAAAATGGCGAAATCTAAAGGTCGTTTAGAATATAAGGTAACGAACAGAACCACTAAGGCAAGTAAAATATTAAATGTAAAAAAAATGTCTAATAAAATTGGCGGAAGCGGAACCACCACCATTGCCAGAATGGCAAGTATAGCAATAGGAACACCTAAACCTTGACGCAATCCATTTTTTACCGTATTAAAAAATTTATTTAAATCCATTTGTTACTTTTTACTCTTCTGTTTTAACGCCACTAGGTACTGATAAATTACTAAAATCACTTGAACTATTACTATCTAACAACCCGTCTCTTAATTGATAAACATAAGCTAAAATACTGGCTACCGCTTTAAACAATTCATAAGGAATAGGTTGGTCTATTTCTGAATTATAGTATAACGCACGGGCAAGCAATGGGGATTCGATTATTGGAATATTATTTTCTATTGCAACCGCTCTTATTTGAGTTGCCATCAAATCCGCTCCTATTGCCAGTACAACAGGTTGAGACATTGCTATTTCATCATACTTTAAAGCCACCGAAAAGTGCGTTGGGTTAGTAATAATAACATCCGCGTCAGGTACACTTTGCATCATTCTTTTTTGTACAAGCTCTCTTTGCAGTTGACGAATTCGCCCTTTTACTTCAGGATTACCTTCTTGTTGTTTAAATTCATCCTTTACTTCTTGTTTTGTCATTTTTAACTGATTTATATGTTGATGAATCTGAAAAGGAACATCTATTGCGGCAACAACAATCAACGCTAAACTAACAAAAATAAAAGCTTCGATTATTAACTTAGCGGAATGTGCCAGTGCCGAATTTTTAGACTCCAACCCTATTGAAATCACCTCTTCATAAGAAAACCATAAAAAATAAGCGGCAAAAAGACCAATTAGTACAAATTTAGCCAAGGCTTTTAAAAGCTCCATTAACGCATTCATTGAAACCATTTTTTTCAACCCTTTCATCGGGTTTAATTTGCTAAATTTGGGCGTAAGGGATTTCGCACTAAAAGTCCAACCACCAATTAAAGCGGACGATGTCAAAGCAATAAAAACCATTAAGAATAAAAAAGGAATGACCATGTAAATGGCATTTACAGCCATTGCTAAAACTCGATTAGTTAACATATTAAAGTCAAAAGCATGGGAACGATCAAAACTTAGACCCAGTTCCATAATAATCACAAAGTCTTCAATCATGTAATAACCATAGAAGTATAAAAAAACCGACGCAGACAAGGTCATCAATAAGGTAGAAAGTTCTTTTGAACGAGGGATTTGACCTTTTTCACGGGTATCCCTAAGCTTTTTATCGGTTGGTTCTTCTGATTTTTCGGTACCATCTTTATTTTCAGCCATTTATCATTTACCTAACGACAAAGCGGAAATTAAATCAATAGCATGAAGTAGCATTTGCTGTAAATGCGGAAAAACTAACGGCGTAACAAAAATCAACATAAACAAACCTGCCATCAAAATAACAGGAAAACCAACCGCAAATACATTTAGTGCAGGTGCTGCCCTAGAAACCACTCCAAACGAAATGTTAACGAGCAAAAGAGCAGTCACTAAAGGCAGAGCAAGTAAAACACCTGATTCAAACATTTGGCTACCAAACCCATAGATCAATTTTAAACTTGCCCTGTCAAAAAAATGTAGCCCTACTGGCAGAATTTCAAAACTATCAAAAACAAGTTTAAATACCAAAATATGCCCGTCTAACAACAAAAACAGCAAGGTTGCTAAAATAGTGAAATAGCGTCCAATAATCGGCGTGTTAACACCCGTTGCAGGATCAACCATACTTGCCATCGCAAGCCCCATTGCCATTGATATTAAATGCCCAGCAACGATAAATACTTGAAAGACAAGTGCAAAAATAAGCCCCATAGCCAACCCTATTCCAAACTGTTGAATAATCAGTAAGATTCCATGCCAAGTAAACGGGTCAATGGGTAGCGGAAGTGATAGAGAAGGTGCAATAGCAAAGGTCACAAAGACCGCTAACATTAAGCGAATTTTGATGGTAACAAATCTACCAGAAAATAAAGGCATCATCATTAACATGCCTGTAATCCGGATAAAAGGCCAAAAATAAATCCCTAATAATTGCAAAAAGTCTTCATAATGAAAAGACATCTATGCCTCTCTTAGCCGATAAAAGCAGGAATATTTAAGAATAACTCCCGCGTAAAGGAAACGAGTTTTTCTAACATCCAAGGGCCTGCAATAATTAAAACGACGCCAACAATCGCTACTTTTGGGATAAAACTAAGCGTCATTTCATTAATTTGTGTTGCGGCTTGAAACATCCCCACCAGTAACCCGACAATAAGAGCTGGCAATAACAACGGAGCAGCAAGCATCACGACAAGTTCCAACATGCGTTGCCCTAGTGTCAAAACAAATTCAGGCGTCATAATTTATAATCCATTTAAATTCCACCTGCGACGACAAAACTACTTGCAAGCGTTCCCATAATCAACGACCAACCGTCGATTAAAACAAATAGCATAATTTTAAACGGTAAAGAAATAATCATTGGCGATAACATCATCATCCCCATTGCCATTAATAAGGTTGCGACCACCAAATCAATAATTAAAAATGGAATAAAGACCATAAAACCTATTTGAAAAGCGGTTTTAAGTTCACTGGTCATATAGGCAGGAATTAACACTCTAAAAGGAACTGTTTCAGCATCAATTAATTCAATATCAGCCATTTCAGCAAACATACCTAAATCACTTTCTCTGGTTTGTTGCATCATGAATTCATGCATCGGTTTAGCACTGATATCTATCGCCTCTTTGAATTGTATTTGCTCTTCTAAATAAGGGCTAACCGCCTCGGCATAAATTTTATCTAAAACGGGAGCCATAATAAACAAAGTCAAAAACAAAGCTAAGCCAACTAATATTTGATTTGACGGCGTAGACTGCGTTCCAAGTGCTAACCTTAATAGTGCTAACACAACAATAATTCTTAAAAAAGAGGTCATCCCAATCAAAACCGCTGGCAACAATGTTAAGCCAGTCATCAACATCAATATTTGCATTGTCAAGGTATAATCTTGATTGCCGTTTGCATCGGTTTCAACTGTAAAAGCAGGTATTCCTGGTTCAGAAAAAACAACCATAGGAAAGAACAACAATATTAAAAAAGAAGCAGGCGTAATTATTTTTTTTAAGCTAATCAATTTTATCAACCTTCTTTTTTATTATCATGTTTAGTTCGCCTTGAATCCATTGCCGCCTGTAATTTACCCGCAAAATTTTCGGTTAAACTTTGGTTAAAGCTATTGCCAGCAGATTGTTCAATATCAATAGGTATTTTTAATTCATGTAACAAGTTTATCTTCGAGGCAGTTACCCCAATTAATAACTGCTCTTCACCTACCTGTAATAAAAGAATCCTTTCTCTTTGCCCAATTGCCATATTTGCCAATACTTGCATATTATCACTTGCCAAACCATTTATTTTTCCAAAGCGTTTTAAAAGCCAAGCACTAACAAAGATAAGTAACAATATAAAAATCAACGACATGATTATTTGCCAAAGATGACCACTAGGCTCTAGGTTTTTAGAAAGGGCTACCGACCCCTCTTCCGCAAAGGATGATGTAGAAATTACCAAGAATAAGCTTGAAGAAATTTGAGAGAATTTTAATATAAAAGATTTCATATAAACATTGTATAGGAAACCCCTTATCCTTTGTATAAAAGTTAGGCTCTTCTCCGCTTTATTGAGTGAAAAACAATGATTATGCGTAAAATAATGAATCATTATCAGGTAGTGAAGATTGTCTGATTT
>CAYMAW010000040.1:0-8554 GCA_964388565.1 uncultured Piscirickettsiaceae bacterium
CATGCGACCAGAGATATGGGCAAGTATTTCATGACCATTTTCTAAACGAACTTTAAATGTAGTATTTGGTAAAGTTTCTAATACTTCACCATCAAATTCAATAACATCTGCTTTTGACATAATTTTTAGCTTAAAAGCCCTAATAAAAAAAGAAGCGCGGATTATACCAGTCGATTTATAAAAATGCAATACCTATAAAATTACAAGCATAAACGAGTAGTATTTAACCATTGGTTTTTTCGGTTCTTTAGCTTTACATTTTTTTTCATTTAGGGTATCATTAAGAAAGATGTGTAATAGCTATTATTTGTAAGTTTTAATTAACTATTTAAAGCATATAACTTTTACATTTATTTAAATACAGATTAATTTTTCAGGAATTAAAAAATGAAACTAATGAAAATTATGTCCCCAGTAGCCGTATCTATTGCCGCTATTTTGGCAACAGGTTGTGCAACAACTGGTGATAATATTGATGGCGTTCAAGCCGAACTAAACAAAAGACAAGCTGCACTAGACTTGCGTGAAAGAGCTTTAAATAATAAAGCAACGACTTTAAAGAATAAAGAAGCTAATTTAAAGCCTATTGTTAAAACAGTTGTTAAATACAAAACTGCACCAGCTACACAAAATAACATGGCAACATCTGGTTCAGATCTTTTACCACCAAATGCAAAACAAGGAGAGTGTTACGCGCGTGTTTGGCAAGAGCCAGTTTATTCAACTAAAAAAGAAAATGTTTTAGTTAAAGAGTCTTATGAAAAAATTGAGATCATTCCTTCTAAGTATAGAATGACTACACAAAAAATAAAAATAAGTGAAGCATCAAGTAAACTTGTTTCTAAGCCAGCTATCTATGGCACAACAAAAGAAACCATAAAATTGCGTGATGAAAGTGTTAGTTGGCATATTAACCGTTCAAAAACAAGCCCGCTAGCATCTGACGACCTAGTTAAATTTGCAGCCGCACATTCAATAGATGACATTTCTAAAGCAACACCTGGTATGTGTTTCCATGAACACCGTAAGCCTGCTAAGTATAGCAAAGACTATGAAAAAGTAATGGTTAGTGAAGCATATGATGTTGTTTCAACTTTACCTGCTACTTATCAAATGGTTTCAAAAAAAATCGTTGTTAAAGAAGCGTCAACTAGAATTGTACAAGTTCCTGCAAAATACAAAACAGAAACAAAAAGAATTTTAGTTAAGCCAGCATCAACTATTTGGAAAAAAGGTTCTGGTCCTATTCAAAAAATTGACAGTTCAACTGGCGAAATCATGTGTTTAGTTGAAGTTCCTGCGCAATATAAAACGATTAAAACTCGTGTAATTGTTACGCCAGCGACAACTAGAACGATTAATGTTCCTGAAGTAACGAAAACAATTAAAATTCGTCAAGAAGTTGAACCAGCGAAAGAGGTTCGTAAAACAATTCCTGCTAAGTACAAAACGATTGCTAAAACAACTAAACTTGAAGGTGATTTAACTTGGCATGAAATTCATAATAAGTCTATGAGTTCTAAGTCTCGTTCAGGTCGTCAAATTTGTTTAGTTAAAACTCCGGCATCTTATAAAACAATCACAAAAAGAGTTGTTAAGGTTCCTGCAAGTTCAAGAAAAGTGATGGTTCCTGCTAAATATAAAAACATCAAAGTTAACAGCTTAGTATCTCCTGCATCTGAAAGACGCACAACGGTTCCTGCTGTTTATAAAACTGTTTATAGTAAAAGTTTAGTTAAAGATGGTCATATGCAATGGCGTTCAATTTTGTGTGAAACAAATATGACTAGCTCACGCATTACAAACATCCAACGCGCACTTAAAAGTAAAGGGTATAACCCTGGAAAAATCGACGGTGTTATTGGTCGTGATACTATTAAAGCAATGAATAAGTTCCAAAGAGCTAATAAGTTGCCTGTTGATAAATATCTAAATGTTCAAACTATTAGAGCACTAGGTGTTTCAGTAAGATAATATCTTTACTGACTAAATAAAAAAGCACCTTTTTAGGTGCTTTTTTTTGTTTGATTATTACATGTTGTAAAATAATTACAATCAGCTACTATCTATCTAATAGCCCTTTTTGTGGCGTTATGTTTTCTTTTATGTCCCTAGTTAAAATAGTTTCAAACTCATCTCTAGAAATTAATGTTGCCCCTAATGAGTTTAGGTGTGGTGTTTCTACCTGTGTATCAATTATATTAAAACCTAGCTTTTTTAGTTTTTGAGCAAGCGTAACAAGTGCTATCTTTGAACTATTACTGACTTTTGCAAACATTGATTCTCCAAAAAAAACCTTACCGATTGCCACACCATATAGCCCACCGACAAGCTCATCGTTTTGCCATACTTCAACAGAATGTGCGTAACCTTGTTGATGTAGTTCATTATAAGCAACTAGCATTTCATCAATAATCCAAGTGCCGTCTTGATCTGGACGATTAATCGTTGCGCACTGTTTAATAACTTGACTAAACGCAGAACTAAAAGTAATGGTAAACTTTTGTTGACGAATTAGCTTTGCCAAGCTTTTACTTACTTTTAGATTTTCTATCATTAAAACCGACCTAGGGTTAGGCGTCCACCAAAGTATAGGATCCTCTTCATTAAACCAAGGAAAAATTCCTCTAGAATAGGCTGCAAGCAACCACTTAGAGGATAGCTTTCCTCCTATGGCAAGCAATCCATCTGGCTCTATCATTGCTTTATTGGTATTAGGAAAAAAAAAATCTTCGTCATCTAACCAAAAAGGTTCTAAACTTTGATTTGTTTTGTTCATTCTATAAGACTTCATTCTCTAAATTAAGTTAGAATATTTGTAACTATTTAGCGAGTTATCAAATCCCTGTAACAACTCAGATTTGCGTTAAATTTAGTTCAGTACAAGGCGAAAGAGCAGAACATACAAATGTATTTGAGTTCTTTCAACGCAGTAGTGAGGTAAGTTTGACATAAGCGGAGTAGTTATGAATATTTTATCTTAAATAAACCTATGGAACTCTTAAATTGTGACCCAATTTGTTCATCTACATGTTCACTCTGAATACTCGGTAATTGATTCTACCCTTGGAATAAAATCTGCAATATCCCATGCTGCTAGTTCCAATCAACCAGCCATTGCGATTGTTGATCAAATGAATATGTTCGCATTGGTTAAATTTTATACCAATGCGATGAGTTCGGGTATTAAGCCCGTTATTGGCGTAGAAATAAATATTGAACCAGAAAGTGGTAAAATATTCCAAGTCGTTTGTTTGTGCCAAAATAAACAGGGATACTTAAATTTATCTCACCTTGTATCTAAAGCATTTCTTGAAAATCAACGCATTATTAATAATAAAAATATTGCACTCATAAAACAAGATTGGCTTACAGAAATAAATGAAGGATTAATTATCCTTTCTGGCGGAAGAGAAGGCGATATTGGGCAAGCTATCTTAGAGAAAAAACCAAATCTTGTAGCGGCAAGAGCACAATGGTGGAAAAGCATCTTTCCTGATCGTTTTTATTTAGAATTAATAAGAACAGGTAGACCAAATGAAGAAGATGTGGTTGTAGGCTCTATTGAAGTTGCTCACCGTTATGATTTTCCCGTTGTTGCGACTAACGATGTACGCTTTGAAAAATCCGATGACTTTGATGCTCATGAAGTAAGAGTTTGTATTCATGGCGGCTATATTCTTGATGATCCTAACCGTCCTAAAAATTATTCAGAAGAACAATATTTTCGTACTACTGATGAAATGTTTGAACTGTTTGCAGACATTCCAGAAGCCCTTCAAAATACGATTGAAATTGCAAAAAGATGTAACCTAGATTTAACATTAGGGAAATATTTTTTACCTGCTTTTCCTATTCCAGAAGGGTTAACAGAGGATGAATATTTTATTCAAGTTGCCAATGAAGGTTTAAATGAGCGACTAAAGTTTTTATTTAATCATTTGTCGGTAGATGAACTAGCAAAAAAACGGCTTGAATATGATGCTCGCTTAAAATTTGAATTAGATATTATTATTCAAATGGGATTCCCTGGTTATTTTTTTATCGTTGCTGATTTTATTCAATGGGGTAAAGACCAAGGTGTTCCCGTCGGTCCTGGTCGTGGTTCAGGAGCAGGTTCTTTAGTTGCCTATGTTATGAAAATAACTGACCTTGATCCTTTAGAGTATGACTTACTTTTTGAGCGGTTTTTGAATCCAGAACGTCTATCAATGCCTGATTTTGATGTCGATTTCTGCATGGATCGTCGGGATGAAGTTATTGATTATGTTTCTCGTCAATATGGAAAAGACCATGTTTCTCAAATTGTAACCTTTGGAACAATGGCGGCAAAAGCGGTTGTTCGTGATGTTGGTAGAGTGCTTGGGCTAGGTTATGGTTTAGTCGACAGTGTCGCAAAACTTATTCCAAATGAGCTTGGTATTAAACTAAAAGGTGCGTTAGAAAAAGAAGAATTACTGCAAGAAAAATACGATAACGACGATGATATTCGTATGCTACTTGATTTAGCTTTGAACCTAGAAGGGACTGTTAGAAACTCAGGAAAGCATGCGGGAGGTGTAGTTATTTCACCAACGCCGTTAGATGAGTTTTGTCCAATTCTTTGTGAATATGATGGTACAAGTGTGGTCACTCAGCTTGATAAAGATGATGTTGAGGCAATAGGATTAGTTAAATTCGACTTTTTAGGATTAAGAACCTTAACCATAATTGACTGGACATTACAGACAATTAATGAAGAGAAAAAACCGGAAGACTATTTAAAAATTGAAAGTATTCCTTTAATAGATAAAGCTGTTTTTGATTTAATTAAAACGGGGCGAACAACAGGGGTTTTCCAGTTAGAATCTTCGGGAATGCAAAACTTGATTGTCCGTTTAAAACCAGACTGTTTTGAAGATATTATTGCCTTGGTTGCATTGTATCGTCCAGGCCCTTTAGAGTCGGGAATGGTTGATAACTTTATTGCTCGTAAACATGGCCGAGAAAAAATTTCTTACCCCGATGCACAATATCAACATGATTCATTAAAAGAAATACTAGAGCCTACCTACGGCGTCATTTTATATCAAGAGCAAGTTATGCAAATTGCTCAAATTTTATCTGGCTATACACTCGGTGAAGCCGACATGCTTCGTCGAGCGATGGGTAAAAAGAAGCCCGAAGAAATGGCAAAACAGCGTTCCGTATTTGAAGAGGGAGCGATTGAAAATGGTGTAGATGGCTCACTTGCCATGAAAATTTTTGACTTGGTTGAGAAATTTGCAGGCTATGGATTTAATAAATCTCACTCCGCTGCCTATGCACTTGTTTCCTATCAATCTGCTTGGTTAAAAACCCATTATCCTGCTGAATTCATGGCCGCCCAAATTTCATCCGACATGGACAATACCGAAAAAGTAGTCCATATGATTAATGAATGTTACTCCATGGGCTTAAAGGTCGATGTGCCAGATATAAATAAAGGTCAAATTCACTTTAAACCGATTAAAGAAGAAAAAGCACTTATTTATGGATTGGGAGCAGTTAAAGGGGCGGGGGAAGCTGCGTTAGAAAATATCATTAATGAACGCAATGAAAATGGCAGCTATAAAAATTTGTTTGATTTTTGTATGAGAGTAACCAAAAAAGTAAATAAACGCGTATTAGAAGCCCTAATATACGGCGGTGCATTCGATAAATTACACGATAATCGTAACGCAATGGTTGCTAGCATTCCACTAGCATTACAAAAAGCCGATCAAAAGCATAAAAATGAAGCCGCAGGTCAAGTTGACTTGTTTGGCGACTCCAATATATTTGAAGATGAAAATGTAGATGAACTACTTGCTATTGAAAAATCAACCAAAAAAGAAAAACTAAAAAAAGAAAAACTCGCACTAGGTCTTTATTTAACAGGTCACCCTATTGATGAATATGAAGACGAACTTGATAATATTGTCGATAAAAGATTGATTGACTTGTCTCCAGAAAAATGGAAAAAGGTTTGGGTAGCAGGTTTAATCATTGAATCAAGAGGCAAGGTCACCAAATCAGGTTCAAAAATGGGTTTCGTATCTTTAGATGATAAAACCGCTCGCTTTGAAATAGTTTTACGCCCAACGGTTTATGAATCTTCACGAGATATTGTAAATGTTGATCAAATTGCAATGTTCTACGGAGAAGTCGCAGAGGATAATTTTAATGGTGGCATTCAAATGAGTGCCGAACAAGTTGTGACCTTAGCAGAATATCGTGTTGAAAATTCACGGGCAATTAAAATCTTTTCAGACCACCAAGTAAGTCAATCTAAAATCCATGAATTACAGAATATTCTACTACCGTTTAGAACGGATAACGGATTAATATTAGTCGTAGATTATCAAAATAATCAAGCAAAAGTACAGTTAAAAAGTACCGAAGGGTTTTGTTATTTACCGGATGATGAATTACTAGAAAGTTTAAACCAAACAGGTTGGAAGGTTGAAATAGTTGCTTAAAAAAACTCTTTTGGAAATTTAATGGCAAAAAAAATTAAAACGAACTTTGTCTGTACTGAGTGTGGTGCAGATTATAATCAATGGCAAGGTCAGTGTAATGCTTGCAAACAATGGAATGTTCTAAAAGAATTTAAAATTTCAGTATCAAAACCTTCAAAATCAATTGGTTCTGCTACGGGATACTCTGGTGAGAGAGTAAATAAAGTCCTTTCCATTCAAGATATAAACTTAGCAGAAGTTCCTCGAATAAATTCTAATCAACAAGAATTTGATCGTGTTTTAGGAGGGGGAATTGTACCCGGCTCTGTTGTTTTAATTGGTGGCGATCCTGGTGTAGGTAAGTCCTCTATTTTATTACAAATTTGTTGTGAACTAAGTGAACGATACCCTGTTTTATATGTAACAGGAGAAGAATCACTACAACAGGTTGCAATGCGTGCTAAACGAATGAATTTGCATGTTGACTCAATTAAGCTATTAACAGAAACTGATGTTGAGGCGATTGTAGTCGCCGCAGAGAATGAAAAACCTAAAATAATGGTCTTAGACTCCATTCAAACAATGCAACTTTCAGAAGTATCTGGTGCCGCAGGTGGCGTATCACAAGTTAGAGAAACTGCCGCTTTTATTACTCGTTATGCAAAACAAAATAATGTCATGATATTTTTGGTCGGTCATGTCACCAAATCGGGAGAAGTTGCTGGACCTAGAGTGCTAGAGCATATTGTCGATACAGTTATCTTTTTAGAAGGAAATTCCGACAGTCGTTTTCGTACTTTACGCGCCATTAAAAACCGTTTTGGAGCAGTTAATGAACTAGGTGTGTTTGCCATGACTGACAAGGGCATGAAACAAATTAAAAATCCGTCAGCGATTTTTCTATCGCGTGGCGATGAAGTTTCATCTGGCTCTATTGTAATGGTGGTTTGGGAAGGATCTCGTCCACTCTTAGTCGAAATACAAGCATTGGTTGATGATTCACCTTATGGTGCGCCAAAACGAGTAACAGTTGGCTTAGATAATAATCGTACAGCAATGCTATTAGCTATTTTACACCGTCATGCCGGTAGTCAAGTATCAGATCAAGATGTGTATGTAAATGTTGTTGGGGGGATTAAAATAACTGAAACTAGTGCCGATTTAGCTGTACTAGCTGCAATTGTATCAAGTTTACGCAATAAGCCGCTTCCACAAGATTTAATTGTGTTTGGAGAAGTGGGTTTGTCAGGAGAAATTAGACCTGTTCCGAGCGGGCAAGAACGGATTTTTGAAGCGGTTAAACATGGTTTTAAAACGGCCATTATTCCACAAGCAAATATGCCAAAAGGTGGTGTTGCCGGCATGACAATTCACCCTGTAACCAGTTTGCAACAAGCATTAACATTTATGTAAATTAGGAAGAACTTATAACGAATGCTTCGCTCTTTCAATGGCTGTAGAAACAGCCGATTTAGCTTGTGGGCTATTTTTCCAACAACTTGTTCGCATCATTGAAGAAACTAAAGAAGTGATCTCATCGACTTCATAATTCTTAAGTTCATCGAAAGACTCTATTCCAATTTCTTCAAACCGTTTTATAACAGTTAAGCCAACGCCTTTTAAAGCTAACAAGGCTTTTTTTTCGTCTTGACTGAACGGCATTTAGTTAGATATGTTCAAGAACATATTTTTTCCAAAGCTTAAATAAATTTTCATTGGTTGCCGTGATTGCTGATCGTTTTTCTATTTTAGCAAGCATGACTTCTTCATTATCAAAAGTGCAATTGTAGCCACCTGATTCAGACAATATTAAATAACCTGCGGCATAGTCCCAAAGGTTTTGGGATCCGTGGCAATAAATTTGTCCACGACCTGCGGCAATCCAACACCAGTCTAATGCAACCGAACCAATACTTCTTTGTGAAGCAAAAGGTGAATTAGATATAATTTCATTAGAAAGAGAATAGGGCAGGCGTTTAAAGTCAACAATCGCAGTACATTGACTAATGTTTTCTTTACTTGTTTTTCCCGTTAATTTTTTATCATTCAGATAAGCCCCTAAGTCTTTTCTAGCAGAAAACATCTCATCTTGACTT
>CAYMAW010000041.1:0-8515 GCA_964388565.1 uncultured Piscirickettsiaceae bacterium
GCATCTATTATACCATTAAGCGTATTATCTATTTGTTTTTACTTGGTTTTTATTTTTTGAGGAGGCTCTATTTATCTCCTTTGACTATACAAAAAATGCAACCTACTTTCAAGATTAGGCTACATTCAATAATATTTTATTTAGTCGTCTCTTTTCCTTCTGTGTATTTAACACCTCCATGCCATTGCCAAATGTAATACATTAGTGGAATGACTAATAGCGTTAAAATAGTAGATGAAAGCGTTCCAAAAATTAATGCTACTGCTAATCCACCAAAAACGGGATCTGTAATCATAATCATTGAGGCAAATATAATGGCTAAGGCGGTTAATAGTATAGGTCTAAAACGAACTTTACCTGCTTGTATCACCGATTCTTTTAAGCTTTTACCCTCTGCTCTATATTCAAGTATAAAGTCAATTAATAGCAATGAATTCCTTACCACAATACCCGCTAGTGCAATGACTCCTATCATGGATGTTGCAGTAAAGGCTTGCTCTGTTAGCCAGTGCCCCGGGAAAACGCCTATCATGGTTAATGGAATTGCTCCCATCACAATTACAGGCATCATGAACGAGCGATAGTAGCCGACCAATACTAAGTAAATAAAGATGATTGCTACAATAAAGGCGCTTCCCATATCTCTAAATACATCAAGCGTTAGCCTCATTTCACCCCCCCACAGAATAGTATAATCCATCACACTATTGGGCGTTGCTTCTACAAAACCTAGGTTTGCGGTATGAAATTTAACTTGTGAGTTTTCTAGCATCACGCCATCTAACATTTTATCTAACGATAGAACTGCATAAACGGGGCTTGAGGTGATAAGCTCTCCTCCTACCATTACCATTTTATGCTGATCTCTTCCTAAGATAGGCTTAGCACTGGTTATTTTTTTTATCTTTGCAAATGCGGAAATCGGAACAGATGCACCACTCCTAGATGTCACTCTTAATGACAGCAACTGCTCTGGAACGGTTCTTTCTGACCTTGGCAAACGAACCATAATATTAACAGGTTCTCTAACATTGTCTAAATGCATATAACCGAGTTCATAGCCATTAATATAGTCTCGCAACATTTTAGAAACTTGTGCAGGCACTATTCCTAACAAATTAGCTTGCGTTCTATCAATATTAATTTCAAAACTTTCTGTACTATTTGTGACACTATCATCAATATTGGTTAAACCGTAGATACCTTGCATTTTCTCAGTAATATCTTTTGCCGCCAAACGCAGTTTATCGTAATCAGGACCATAAAGTTCCGCTAATATTTGTGTGGTAACGGGTGGACCTGGTGGCGTTTCATAAATTTTAATATTTGCTTCAGGAAAACGGCTACGAACTGATTTAATTTCTTTATTAAAGTGTTGCACAATATCATGTGAAGACATCTTCCGGTCTTTTTTATTGATTAAATTTACTCGAATTTGTGCAAAATTAGTGCCTTCTTTAATCAAATCTCCTCGAACAAGTGCTGCAAAATCTATTGGAGCAGGACTTCCTACAAATACGCTAAAATCGGTAACAAAGGGCGTTTCTCTAAGTACATTATTGACTCGTCTTACAACGCTATCCGTTGTTTCTAACGCGGTGCCTTCTGGCATATCAACTTGTACTAAAAAAGTGTTAGTATTATCGTAGGGGAGCATTTTTAGTTCTACACCTAACGGGTGTAGTTTACTATTCATATCATCGCCTCTAAAAAACTGTAAGGCTGGTTGTGCCATTGCGGCAAATAAAGAGATTAGTACGAGAAATAAAAACACATTCCGCTTGGTTCTACTTTCAATCAAAGGAGTAATTGTTTTTTCATAGAGAACTTGCATCCAGTCTTCTTTATGCACATGATGTGCTTCGGTGCTTTCTCTAAGTTTCATTTCTCTAATTGCTTTACTACCTAATACACGATAGGCAACATAAGGTACTAGAATATAGGCAATCAATAACGATGCAACCATCGAAACGGGTACATTAAATGGTATCGGTGACATAAATGGACCCATCATCCCAGTCACAAATGCCATAGGAATAAAGGCTAAAATAACCGCAAAGGTAGCTACATTAGTAGGATTCCCTACTTCATTGGTCGCATTAATTAGTAATTTATCAAACTTATCTTCATCAAAACCATTATGAATATGCCTGTGAATATTTTCAATCACCACAATGGCGGCATCTACCAATAAGCCTAGTGAAAGAATTAAAGCGAATAAGGTAATTCGGTTAATAGTTTGATCGAAAAGAAAACCAACAAAAAAGACAATAAATAGAATTAAAGGCACGGTAATCGTAACAATACTTGCTTCACGCCAACCTAAAAATAAAATTAATATTAAAAACACTGTTCCTACCGCAATTGCTAAATGCGACATTAAAAGATTAACCGCGGCTCCCGCTTCTCCTCCGTCATTCCTCGTTACAGTAACATTAACATTGTGTGGTAAAGTGGTTTTTTTTAGTACCTCTAACTGGGCTAAAACGGCTTCTGATACGGTTACCGCATTGGTTCCTGGTTTTTTAGCTAGCGTAATAGTAACAGCAGGATATTCTTCATTTGTTGCTTTATTATCTGAATATAGACCATATCCTATCCGACTAATGGTGTTAGTTTCAAGCGGACCATCTTCTATTCTTGCAATATCCTTTAGATAAATCGGTTGACCTTGCACGACACTAATAATGATATTACCCACTTCATCAGCATTGCCTAAAAAACCATTCACTCTTACAGGATAGGAAGAATTATTGTTAACTAACTCTCCAACAGGCAAAGAAATATTACTGCCTTTGAGCATTTCACTAATATGCTCTAAAGGCATACCCGTTAATGCAATTTTTTGAGCATCTAACCAAATATTAATTGCCCTAGGCTCCCCTCCGATAACATTACTAAAGGACACACCGGGTAAATTTCTTAAATTTTCAACTAGTTTTAACGAGACATCTCGTAAATCATAACCCGTCATATCTTTAGAGGTAACTGCCAAAGTCATAATGGGAACATCGTCAACATTGATCGGTTTAATAAGAGGTTGCTGCGTTCCTGGTGGCATTTCGTCCATGTTCTGCATAATTTGGTTATATAACTTAACTAAACTTTCGGTTTGACTCTCTCCAACCTGAAACTGAACCGTAACCACTCCAAAATCTTGGCTGGCATAACCATAAGTATTTTCAACACCTGGCAGTGCATTTAAAATAGTTTCTAGCGGTTTAACCACCATATTTTGCACTTCTTCTGGCGTCGCACCGCCTTTAGGAACAATAATATTGGCGGCAGGAACAACTATTTGGGGATTATATTCACGGGCAGTAAGAAGATAAGATATTGAACCTGCTAAAGTGATAGCGATCATAATCATCATCGTCATTTTGGAATGAATAAAGGTCGTCGCTAATTTACCTGCTATATTTAGCTTATTTTCTTTTACTTCGGTTGAATCACTCATAATACAAAAGCCTATTTATTTATTCTTTATTGTTCAATATTTCTATTCGATCACCGTTTAGTAAACTTTCATTGTTGCTTATCACAATGATGTCTTCTAAGTTAATGCCTGATTTTATTTCGATATTATCACCAATAGTTTCCCCCAATCTAACCATATTAAAGAAAGATTTACCGTCTTCAACAACAAAAATACCTTCTATCCCTGAACGATTTAAAAGGGCTGATTTTGGAACAATCATCGTTTGCCTTTCTCCTCTTGTAAAAGATACTCTAGCAAACGCACCGCTATTTATACTTAAGTGGCTTGGCAAGCTTAATTTAACGGTATGCGTTCTCGTTTTTGGATCCGCCGCACTTACCATTGCATAGATAGTTCCAGTTAAAGTCTCATCAATTCCGTCTAAAATAATATCTGCTGTATCCCCCATCCTAAGGTCAGCATACAAATCATGTGACACTTGCGTCCTAATACTTAAGGAAGATTTATTTTCTAATGATAGTATCGGGTTACCTGGTGCAGACAAATCTCCTGCCTCTGCCATTTTTTTCACGACAACGCCGTCAAAAGGTGCTTTTACATTTGCGTACCTTAATTGTGATTTTGCGTTATCTAGCCCTGTTTTAGCAGAAATTATTTGCTGCCTAGCCACTTTAAATTGCAAATTTATTTTATCAAATTGCTGTTTAGAAACAGACTCATCTTCATATAACTTCTTAAATCGTTTAAAATCTAATCTCGCATCTAACAACGATGCTTTTGCCTGCTGATAACCTGATTTTGCTCTTAAAATACCACTTTTAACATCCGTAGAATCTATTGAAAACAGCAAGTCTCCTCGTTTAACCTCCTGCCCTTCTTTAACATCGAAGTCCTTAATATAGCCCATCAAACGCGAAGACATTTGGGCTTTTTGATCCGAAACAACCGTCCCTGGTGCTACTATTTTCAATGGAATAGTCCCTAATTTTACAGAGGCAACTTCCACTTTAACTAACTGCGATACAGCCGTTTTTTTAACTTTTTCTTCCGAACCACACCCAAGTAAAAAAACAAGAGGGAGCGTTGCTAATAATAAAGATATTTTTTTCATGTCTATTTCCTAAATATTCTATTTTTTAAATTTCATTTAAATTCATTAAACCTGTTGCTAGTTTAATTTTTGCTTTTTGTACATTAATTTCAAAAGTTGAGTTCACTAAGTCTGCTCGTGTTTTATCAAGTTGCGTTTGGCTTGCTAATACTTCTGTAATTGTTGCCACCCCGCCCTTGTGCCTTTTTAAGACCAACCTTTGGGCTTCTTCTGCCTGTTCTACAGATAACTTATTTGATATAGCTTGTTTTTTAGCTACATTCAACATGCGCCACGACTTTAAAAGACTTAATTTGGTTGTATTTTCTTTTACCACTAGCGCCGATTGTTTTTCGTTCGCTAACGCATTCGCTCGGTCTAGGCGACTTGAAGTGACGCCAAAATCGGTTAGCTTCCATGAAACAATCCCAGCTAAAGTGTATGAATTACTATTAAATCCGAAAGAATCATCGCTAGTTTCTCCACGAGCCATCACATTAAAGCTAGGATAATTATCTGCATCAACTACCGAAATTGCTTTTTTTGATGACAAAGCAACTTTTCTTGTTGCTTTTACCGCAGGGTTATCACTAATAACAAGAGCCATTAATTCCGTTATCGTTTTGTCTGGCAAAGTTAGATCCAGCCTTTCACCTACCTTTAAAGGTGCATTAGGATCAATAAACATTAAAGATCTAAGGTTATCTTTCGCAATTAATACTTTAGCTTCTGCTAACTGCAATGATGTCCAAGCTTGAGACAAACTTACTTTCGCACTAAGTAACTCACTTTTAACAACCACACCTTGCTTCACTAAATTTTCAGTCGTTTTAACATATGACCTTGATGCTTTTATACCTTGTTGTGCGACTTTAACAAATGCTTTTGCGGTATGCACCCCTTCATAAGCTTGATAGACATTAAAAACCAGAAACTGTTTAACCGCTTCATCACCCTGACGAGCGGCTTGAATCATTGCCGTTGCTTGTTCTTGATAGGATAAAATTTTACCACCATTCCAGACAGGAATTAACACTTCTAATTTTGTACTAAAGTCACTATGAGCCTTGGGATTATTTAAATCTTTAGGCTTTACATTTATCACATTCGGATTAGTATTATCAAATTCAGCAAAGCCAAAATCTTTAAAAGCCGCTTCTCGTTGATTTAATTTCATTCCAAATACATTTAATGCATTATTTGAATGCGTTGCCATAGCAGATAAAGTTATTTGTGGCATTCTGCTATTTTCTGCTTCACTTAATGCAGATTGAGCTTGTTGCAACTGATAACGGCTAACATCAAGTGAAGGGTTTTGACTAAGCGTAGTTTCAACGCACTCTTTAAACGAATAGGTTTGAGCTACCGCAAACATAGGAGAAACCGCAATTAAAATAACAAGATACTTCAATTCACTTTTCAAATTTAACACCATAAAACTAACCTTTTTAGCTATTTAGAATAATATTTGACGATTATATAAGCATTTACTAATATGTCAAGCAAATCACTTTTTTTAACCATACTAACTGTTTATGAAAGAAATGGCTACTACTAGATTTCCAATAAATGTCAGGTACAACTTGTTGCTTCATTGCCCAGTCAATGACTTCTGAAGCCGAAACAACCTCATCTTCACCGCCCTGTACTAATATCCAAGGTATTTTTATCTCAATCTGGCTAAAATCATACAGCCCTATTGCTGGTGCGACAATACATAAATTACTTGCTTGTAATGCCGTCGCTTTCTTAAGGGCGATGTAGCCACCGAATGAAAAACCTGACAAGATTAAATTATCGACTTCAACATTATCTTTTAACCAATCAACAACCGAAACCAAATCATCTTGCTCGCCTTCTCCACCGTCATATTCACCGACTGAGAGACCGACTCCACGAAAATTAAAAATAACAGTTCCGTAACCTAGCCCTTGAAAACTCTTTTGCAAGCTTGTTACAACTTTATTACTCATCGTTCCACCAAAACTTGGGTGTGGGTGGCAAATAACTACCCAATTATTTTCTTTTTTTGTTGGCTTCTCTACTAATATCTCAAGCTTACCAACTGCCCCATCAATTAAAAGGGTTTGCTTTTCGTTCCTATTCAAAATAAACTCCATCTAACTATCTACTACACAGCTTATAGCTATGACTAAAAAAATCATTATCGACGATGCCGTTCCCTATGCGAAAGAAATATTTTCTTCACTGGGAGATGTCACCTGTATCGCAGGAAAAGAAATAAAAACGCACCATCTTAAAGATGCTGATGCACTTATTATTCGTTCTCGAACCAATATTACACCATCTTTGTTAGAAAATACGCCTATTACATTTGTGGGGAGTACCGTGGTGGGCCTTGATCATGTTGACCTCTCCTACCTTAAACAACAAAAAATAGCGTTTTATTCCGCTCAAGGCTGTAACGCTAACTCAGTCGCCGAATATGTAATTACTTGCATGGTCAATTATGCTGAACAACATCAATTTTCATTAGAATCGAAATCACTAGGTATTATTGGTGTAGGCAATGTAGGAAAGTTGCTACAACAAAAAGCCTTAGCATTAGGTATAACCGTATTCGCTAACGACCCGCCACGCCAACAAAAATTGCCAGGGGCACCCCTTGTTTCACTTGAAAAAGCATTAACTGCCGATATTATTAGTTTTCACACGCCCTTAACCAATAGCGGAAAACACCCAACCCTGAACCTACTCAATGAGCATAATTTTAAGCTAATCAATGAAGAAGCATTGTTGATTAATGCCGCCCGTGGTGGCGTAATAAAAGAATCTGCATGGGTTCAATATGCCATTAAGCATAAAACAATAACAAGCATTGTGGACTGTTGGGAAAATGAACCAAATGTAAATCTACCCCTTCATTCACACGCCGACATATCCACACCACACATTGCTGGGCATGCACTTGAAGCAAAAATAAAAGGTTCGTTAATGGCATACCAAGCTCTCTGTTCATTTTGGCAACAAAAAGAAGACCCGCAATGGAAACAACATTTACTGTCGTTACCTGAGCCAATTCAACTCCCTGAAAATATAACCATACAGCAAGCCATTCACACGCTACTTGCACAATGTTACCAGCCCTTAACAGATCATCAGGCAATCGACATTACCAACAGTACAGAATTTGAAGCCTATCGACGAAACTATCCTGTTCGACGAGAATGGAGTGAACATCGGGTCAACACCACAAATAATAAACACCTAAATCAAACGATTAAACAACTTGGTTTTACGCTTATATAAAATTTTATTATCATTCATAAAATATTTTCTATTTCTTCTTTAGAACAAATAATCGTATTATTATATTTTAATCTTGATGAAATCAAAAACATCCTATACTAGCACTCAAACCAAAAGAGAATAATTATGAAATTAGCAACCTTACTTAAAACAGCGGTCATCGCAACCACCTTAACGACCCTAACCGCTTGCGGCACCATTAACGGCATGACCAATTTAAATGAAGGTGCGGGTGGCACTTTCATGGAAATTTGGAATAAATGGGTTGCATCGGAAGGTGATATTGCCAACGCAACTATGTGGGAAGTTAAGGTCGAAGAAGGCGTTGCTTTTGAAGATGTCGTTGATGCAATCAATGCGGTTGCATTAAACGCCAATATAAAAAATGTCGGTGAATTACCACTTTCAGAAGAACTTAATGCACGAGGCGTTGAATCTAAACTTATCCATGTCATGTCTTTCTGCAACCCTGTAACCGCAAGAAAAATGATTGACTTTTCACCTGCAATGGGTGGTTTTTTACCTTGTAGAGTAACCATCATTGAGGAAGAAGACGGTTTACACATTTATACCATGAACATGGACATGATGATTAAAATGGGTAAAAAATTACCACCAGAATTATTAAAAGAAACCATGATTGTGCGTGAAGCCATGTGGACAATGCTTGAAAATGGAAAAACTGGCGAGTTTTAATTTAAAAAGTAAGACTGACA
>CAYMAW010000042.1:0-8444 GCA_964388565.1 uncultured Piscirickettsiaceae bacterium
GATTTGTAATCAGTAGGTTGTAGGTTCAAGTCCTATTTTCGGCACCATATTTTAAACTCCATACAGTGAAAACTTATGGAGTTTTTTTTACCTAAAATAAACTTAGTGCTTGTGGCCACCTTCTCCGTGTGCATGACCATGCTCTAATTCTTCTTTACTTGCCGCTCTGATGCCGGTAATTTCAATATCGAAAGTTAATTCTTTTCCTGCTAGTGGATGGTTTCCGTCAACGGTAACTGTATCGCCATTTTTTTCAGTAACTTCAACGGAATGAATGCCATCACCTTCAGCTTGAGCTTCAAAACGCATACCTACTTCGATATTATCTACGCCTTGGAACATCGAGATAGGGACTTCTTTTTGAATCAGGCGTTCTTGTATTTCTCCATAACCATCTATCGCTTGAATAGTTGTTTTAAAGCTATCGCCAACTGACTTGCCCTCTAACTCTTTTTCTAAGCCTGGAATTAAGTTTTGGTAACCGTGTAAATAAGCCATCGGTTGCCCATTTGAGGTATCAATTTGTTCGCCCTCCGCGTTGGTTAGTGTGTAATTAAATAATCCGATTTTATCTTTTTCAAGTATCATTTTGTGTCCTTAGTTGGTGGATTTAAAAGTATTGTAAATGAGAGGCTTATCTTTTTTTAAGCTTTTTGCGTGATTTATGTTGTTTTAAATAAATTAAAAATCCCGTTAAAGATAATATTAGAAATAAGAGTGAGAAAAAATCGATAATATAAACACCAAACTTTCCAAAAAACCGTCCAGAGTGAATGTCAAGGATTACCCTTTCTAGGGTTAAGCCACCTTGATTTAAGTGTTGATTTATTTCGTTTTTTATTTTTGTTGGTAGTTCAGATAAGAGTAAAGTTTTTTTACTTTGTTTTAAATACTCAATTTGAGTTAATTTTTCATAGGGAGCATCTAATTGATAAAGTAACCCGTTCTTTAATTTCAGGGTAAGCTTTTGTCGTTGTGAATAAGTGCTAATAACCTCTATATCCAGTTTAATTATGTCAATTAATTTCGCTTGGTCTGTTAATAAAATAAGTTTATGTTTGCCGACAACTAACCAACCAAAAGGCAATTTTTCAACGGCTTTTAAGCTTTCTAATTTAACATGGTTTACTTTATTTTGGTTGATATATAGTGTTTGAGCAACAACAGCGAACCAAGTGTTTTTATTTTTAAAACCTTTTTTAGCTTGCGGAATCTTGATGCCATACCAATTATTTAATACTTTGCTAGATGTGTTCTGTTGGTCAAGACTTAATGACTGGGTATGGTTCAGTAAGATCCCTGTAATAACAAGCATAATGATAACAACGACAGAAACAATACCTATGTATTTATGCAGGTTCAGTAGTTTTTTTATTGTCATTTAACTTGGCTATCAAGATATAAAGCAAGCCGTGCAAGTTTGGTGACGGCACGCCATGATAGTGTTGCACCTGAAATGTTGTTAACTTGATTTGTTAGCTTAAAGTCTGTTGTCAGGTGGTTTTGGTCAAATTGTTCGGTAAAAAATGGTAACTTTACTTCCCAACCACGGCTTTCACGAAAAGCTAAAATACGTAATTTTTGGATTTTGTTATTTTGAATTGCGATTGCCACATCAATATCTTTTTCTTTGCCTATTTCTTGTAAAATCCAAACCCTAGTTTTAGGTGTTTCTTCAGTTGACCAATAGCCAACTCGTATCTTTTTATATGGGTGCCCCAGGATTTCGTGTACTTTATTTTTTTTATCGCCGATAAGCCATATTTTTTTTTCAACCGGTTTGCTTTCAAAGGTATCTTCTAAAAACAATTCTTTAGGGGTGCTTTCTTGAACTTGAGAGAAGCTTTGGTTAAATGGTATTACCAGTAAACATAGTATAAATAGAAAAAATGCCAGGGGGGGAGGGTGCCCCTGGTACTTTTTACCTAATGATTTGGTTAATACTTGTTTGTTTTTGTTAATATACATATATTAGTTAGCAGAATTGTTTAATTAGTCTATTTTTATTTATATGTTCTGTATTGTCAATATAACTTTTTTGGTAAGATGTAAATTGAAAAAACAAGATTAAGAATCAATTCAGTTTAAAATTATATTTATAAGGTATTTAGAAATGAAAAAGATATTACTTGCAGCGATAATTTCTACGCTAAGCGTTCCTGTTATGGCAGACATAGAAGAAGTAAATGTGTACTCTGCGCGTAAAACACACTTGATTAAGCCGTTGCTAGATAAATTTTCTGATCTTTATGATATAAAAGTTAATTTAGTTACCAGTAAAGCGGACGCATTATTAAAAAAATTAGAAGTAGAGGGGAAAAATACGCCTGCGGATATTTTAATCACAACCGATGCGGGAAGATTGCATAGAGCAAAAGATGCAGGTGTTTTACAAGCCGCTATTACTGATGAAATGAATAGTAAGGTTGCTAAAAACTTACAAGATCCTGAAAATTATTGGTTAGCACTGACCACGCGCGCAAGAGTAATCGTTTATGCAAAAGATAGGGTAGAGGTTTCAGAACTGAGTTCTTATGAAAATTTAACTAGTGATAGATGGCACAATAAAATTTGTATTCGTTCTTCTAATAATATCTATAACCAATCTTTAGTTTCATCTATGGTTGCTCGTAAAGGCGAAAATGCAGCCGAAGACTGGTCAAAAGGGATTGTAAGAAATCTAGCACGCAAACCTAAAGGTGGTGATAGAGATCAAGTAAAAGCGGTTGCGGCAGGGCAGTGTGATTTAGCTGTTGTAAACACCTATTATTTAGGACAGATGTTAAATGGTAAAGATCAAGCGCAAAAAGATGCGGCAAATAAAGTAGCTATTTTTTGGCCAAATCAGAATAAACAGGGTACTCATATTAATATCAGTGGTATTGCAGTTACTAAGTATGCTAAAAATAAAGAAAATGCTCAAAATCTCATTAAGTTCTTACTTTCTAAAGAGTCTCAAGCTTGGTATGCAAAAGTAAATAATGAGTATCCAACGGTAAAGGGCGTTGAACTAAGTAAGACGCTTAAAAGTTGGGGAGATTTTAAACGAGATGATTTAGAATTGTATAAATTGGGTTTGTACAATAATAAAGCAGTTAAGGCAATGGATAACGCAGGTTGGCGCTAATACAAATCATTTAGTTTTTGTCGAAAGTTTTTTCTTTTTAATTTTTATGATAATTAAGTGGTTTCGCTAGTATTTAAGTGGACAGGAAGTTAATTTTAAAGTAAAATTCCGCTAATAAAAATCATAAGCTTAACTCGCGATAAAATTTTTGGAGTAAACGGAAAAGATGGCTAATTTGTCGCTTTTTTAAACATTAAAACGACCTTTTTCCTTTTTGAGGAGAATGGTCGTTTTTTTGTATCTGCATACTGTAAAACTTAGTATTAGTTAAGATGTAACTTAGGACGAAAAAAGATGAAACAGGCTTTGTTAGCTTTAGCAGACGGAACACTATTTTGGGGGCTTTCTTTAGGTGTAGATGGCGAAACCGTTGGGGAGGTTGTTTTTAATACTTCTTTGACAGGCTATCAAGAAATCATCACAGATCCTTCATATTTTAAACAACTTGTAACCTTAACCTATCCTCATATAGGGAATGTTGGCGTCAATGCAGAAGATGACGAGTCAGGATCAATTATGGCTCAAGGGTTAATTGTTCGTGATTGTCCGCCTTTAGTTAGTAATTTTAGATCTGAAAAATCATTGCCTGAATATTTAAAAGAAAATAATGTTGTTGCAATTAGTGATATTGATACACGAAAATTGACTAGAATTCTACGCGATAAAGGTGCACAGTCAGGCGTTATCATTACAGGTGAAAATATTGATGCCGATGCAGCTGTTAAAAAAGCAAACTCTTTTTCAGGTCTTAAAGGGTTAGATTTAGCTAAAGAAGTTACCGTGAGTGAACCCTATAACTGGACAGAAGGTAGTTGGAAAATAGGCAAGGGGCATAAAGATTGCTCTGATGCTTCCGACTATCATATTGTAGCTTATGATTATGGTGTAAAGCGTAATATTTTACGAATGCTAGCGGATAGAGGTTGTAAGTTGACCGTTGTTCCTGCTAAAACCAGCGCTAAAGATGTGTTGGCATTGAAACCAGACGGAATATTTTTATCTAATGGTCCAGGAGATCCTGAACCGTGTGATTATGCAGTTGAAGCGATTAGTGAAATTTTAAATACCGACATTCCTGTATTTGGAATTTGTCTTGGTCACCAGTTACTAGCACTTGCGTCGGGAGCTAAAACAGTCAAAATGAAATTCGGCCATCATGGTGGCAATCACCCCGTTCAAGATTTAGAAACTAAAAAAGTAATGATTACCGCACAAAATCATGGTTTTGCCGTTGATGGAACTTCGTTACCTAATAATTTGAAAGCAACGCATAAATCTCTATTTGACGAAACATTACAAGGTATCCAAAGAACGGATAAGTCAGCATTTAGTTTTCAAGGTCACCCTGAAGCCAGTCCAGGTCCTCATGATGTATCACCTTTGTTCGATCAGTTTATCGAAAACATTAAACAATTCAAAAATAATAAATAGGACAAAAAGATGGCAAAAAGAACAGATATTAAAAGTATTTTAATCATCGGTGCAGGTCCTATTATTATTGGGCAAGCTTGTGAATTTGACTACTCAGGTGTGCAAGCATGTAAAGCATTAAAAGAAGAAGGGTATAGAGTGATTTTAGTCAACTCCAACCCTGCAACAATCATGACAGATGCCGAAATGGCTGATGCAACCTATATCGAACCAATTGATTGGAAAACGGTCAGAAATATTATTGCAAAAGAGAGGCCCGACGCGATTTTACCAACAATGGGTGGGCAGACGGCTTTAAATTGTGCTCTTGATCTTGACTCTCAAGGCGTATTAAAAGAGTTTGATGTTGAGCTGATCGGTGCAAATGCTGATGCGATTGATAAAGCAGAAAACCGTGATAGATTCCGAAAAGCCATGATAAAAATTGGCTTAGACATGCCTGTTTCTGATGTCGCTCATAATTTAGAAGAAGCTTGGGAAGTTCAAAAACGAGTAGGTTTCCCAACCGTTATTCGCCCATCATTTACACTTGGTGGTTCAGGCGGTGGTATTGCCTATAACAAACAAGAATTTGAAGATATTTGTAAGCTAGGTTTAGAGCTTTCTCCAACAAGTGAATTGTTGGTTGAAGAGTCGATACTAGGTTGGAAAGAATATGAAATGGAAGTGGTTCGAGACAAAAATGATAATGCAATCATTGTTTGCTCTATCGAAAACTTAGACCCTATGGGAGTGCATACAGGAGACTCAGTTACCGTTGCACCAGCACAAACCTTGACGGATAAAGAATATCAGATTATGCGTAACGCTTCGTTAGCCGTATTGCGTGAAATTGGTGTTGAAACAGGGGGCTCAAATGTTCAATTTTCAATCAATCCTGAAACGGGTCGAATGATTGTTATTGAAATGAATCCTCGTGTTTCTCGATCATCTGCTTTAGCCTCAAAAGCGACGGGTTTCCCTATTGCAAAAATTGCAACTAAATTGGCGGTAGGTTATACGCTAGATGAACTACAAAATGATATTACTTCAGGTTCAATGCCAGCTGCATTTGAGCCAACGATTGATTATGTTGTAACTAAAATTCCGCGTTTTACTTTTGAGAAATTCCCACAAGCAAAAGCAAGATTATCGACGCAAATGAAATCGGTTGGTGAAGTCATGGCAATTGGTCGTAACTTCCAAGAATCAATGCAAAAAGCGTTACGAGGGTTAGAAACAGATAAAGATGGTTTTGATGAAATTATGTCTCTTGATACGATGGATGAAAAAGAGATTAAAGACAAGTTACGCCAAGAATTACGCGACCCTGGTGTAGAAAGAATTTGGTATGTGGCAGATGCGTTTAGAGCAGGCTGGAATTTAGAGACCGTTTTTGATATTTCTAAAATTGATCCTTGGTTTTTATCACAGATTAAGCAATTAGTTGACATGGAAGATGAATTAAAACAACGCGGTTTGGATTCATTAGATGAGAAATATTTAAGACAACTAAAACGCAAAGGTTTTTCAGATAACCGTATTGCCACGCTGTTAAATACAGATGCCGCATTTATTCGTAAGTTTAGGCATACGCTAAATGTTAGGCCTGTTTACAAACGCGTTGATACCTGTGCCGCAGAATTTGAAAGTTCAACTGCTTACATGTATTCTACTTATGAAGAAGAGTGTGAATCCTGTCCAACAGATAACGATAAAATCATTGTGTTAGGTGGAGGGCCAAATAGAATCGGGCAAGGGATTGAGTTTGATTATTGCTGTGTACATGCCGCAATGGCACTGCGTGAAGATGGTTATGAAGTGATTATGATTAATTGTAACCCTGAAACAGTATCAACGGATTACGATACTTCTGACCGACTATATTTTGAACCACTTACGCTAGAAGATGTTTTAGAAATTGTTGATGTAGAAAAACCAAAAGGCGTGATTGTTCAGTATGGTGGTCAAACACCATTAAAATTAGCCGAAGATTTAGAAACTGCAGGCGTACCTATTATTGGAACAACGCCAGATTCAATCGATTTAGCAGAAGATAGAGAGCGTTTTCAGCAGTTGCTAAATGATCTAAAATTAAGACAACCGCCAAATAGAACGGCTAGAAATGAAGAACAAGCATTAGTTTTGGCAAATGAAGTTGGCTATCCTTTAGTCGTAAGGCCTTCTTATGTACTTGGTGGTCGAGGAATGGATATTGTTTATAACGATGCAGAGTTATCTCGTTATATGACCGAAGCGGTCAAGGTTTCCAATGATTCTCCTGTATTGCTAGATCGTTTTTTAGATGATGCAATTGAACTTGATGTAGATGCTGTTTGTGATGGTGAGATGGTTGTCGTTGGTGGCGTAATGGAACATATTGAGCAAGCAGGAATTCACTCTGGAGATTCTGCATGTTCATTACCTCCTTACAGTGTACCGATGCATATTCAAGATGAAATACGCGATCAAGTTTCTAAAATGGCGTTAGCATTAGATGTTGTTGGTCTAATGAACACACAGTTTGCAGTGAAGGGTGAAGATATTTATGTACTTGAAGTAAATCCTAGAGCGTCAAGAACAGTGCCTTTTGTTTCTAAAGCGATGGGTAAACCTTTAGCTAAAATAGCCGCTCGTTGTATGGTTGGTCAAAAACTGGTTAATCAAGGGTTCACTAAAGAGATTGTTCCAAAGCATTATTCTGTTAAAGAAGCCGTTTTCCCATTCGTTAAATTTTTAGGTGTTGATCCTATCCTTGGACCAGAGATGAAGTCTACGGGTGAAGTCATGGGAATTGGTGATAATTTTGCCGAAGCCTACCATAAAGCATTATTAGCGGCAGGAACGGTATTGCCGACTTCAGGGCAAGCATTTTTAAGTGTGCGTCAAGCGGATAGAGTTAAAGTATTAGACCTAGCAACCAAATTAATTGCAAAAGGGTTTGCTGTTTTAGCCACTCGTGGAACCGCTAAATCGCTTAAAGAAGCGGGTATTAAATGTCAAGTTGTGAATAAAGTAACCGAAGGTCGTCCAAATATAGTTGATTCAATTGTAAATGGCGAAGTAGATCTGATAGTTAATACTTCAGATGGATCGGTTAGCATTAAGGATTCAGCAAGTATTAGAAGAGAAGCCTTGATGAAAAAAACTTGCTATACGACAACAATGGCAGGTGCATTAGCAATGGTTGCTTCAATGGATTATTTAGATAATCCTAAAGTGACATGCCTACAAAGTATCTAAATTTTAAAGTTATATATTTAGCCGAACTTTTTATGTTCGGTTTTTTGTTTAAGAGAGAAAATATGCAAACACATCCAATGACAAAAGAAGGTGCAGATGCACTTCAAGAAGAATTAAATAAATTAAAGAAAATAGATCGTCCAGCCGTTTCTAAAGAGATTGCAGAGGCAAGAGAACATGGCGATTTAAAAGAAAATGCAGAATACCATGCCGCACGAGAAAAACAAGGTTTGATGGAAGCTAGAATTAGTCAGATAGAAGGCCAGTTAGGAGCCGTGCAAATTATAGATGTCACTAAAGTTGATGCAAAAGGCAAGGTTATTTTTGGAACAACGGTTACCGTTTTAAATGTCAATACAGACGAAGAAATTACCTATAAAATAGTAGGGCATGAAGAAGCAGATATTCCATTAAATAAAATATCAGTGAATTCTCCTGTTGCAAAATCAATGATCGGAAAAGAGGAGGGAGATGATGTAACGGTTATTGCTCCGAGCGGTAATATTGAATATGAAATTATAAAGATTAAATATATATGAGGCCTTTACATAAATGGATGCACAAATTAAAATGGCTAAATGTCACCTTCTTTCACCTAAAAAAACACGTAATACCCCAGGGCAGCTTCTCTTAGATTTCGATAATTCACCTTCTAGCGAACTAT
>CAYMAW010000043.1:0-8400 GCA_964388565.1 uncultured Piscirickettsiaceae bacterium
AGTTTTTTAATATATTATAGTGCAATTAGTTTTCAATTAAGAGATTCAAATGTTAAAAGTAAATATTTTTATTGTTTTATTTAGTTTAATCCTTTCAGGGTGTGTAACCAGCCCCAGTTCTGAAAAAATTAAATCGCACACTGTTTTGACAACCAGTAATGGCATGTCTATTTTTAAACTAAACAATGGTTTAAAAGTGATTGTAAAAGAAGACCATCGAGCACCTGTTGTTATTCAACAAGTATGGTATAGAGTGGGTTCGAATGATGAACATAACGGCATTACAGGCGTGTCACATATGTTAGAGCATATGATGTTTAAAGGAACAGAAAGCATTGAAGTTGGCGAGTTTTCAAAAAAAATATCTAAAATGGGTGGGCAAGAAAATGCCTTTACTAGTTCAGATTATACCGCCTACTACCAAATTGTTGGCAAACAGCATCTTGAAAGTGTAATGAAACTGGAAGCCGACAGAATGAGAAACTTATTGTTAGATGATGGCGAGTTTCAAAAAGAACGAGATGTCGTAACGGAAGAAAGAAGACAACGAACCGATGACAACCCGACCAGTAAACTCTACGAACAGTTTAATGCGGTTGCTTTTTTAAGTAGCCCACAACGAATCCCTGTGATTGGTTGGATGCAAGATATTAGGAATTGGAAATTGCAAGATTTAAAAACTTGGTATAAAAAATGGTACGCACCCAACAATGCAACTTTAGTTATTGTTGGTGATGTTAACCCTGCGGAAGTTAAATTATATGCCGAAAAATATTATGGCGTTCATCAGCCTAGTGAAATCGTTGCGACAAAACCTCAGCTAGAAATACCACAAATAGGTAAGAGAACGATAACAATTAAAGGAGCAACAAAATTACCGACTGTTATTATGGGGTTTCATGCCCCCACCTTAGTTACGGCAACAGATGACGCATCTAAAAGAGAAGTCTATGCTTTAGATATGTTGGCGGATATTTTAGATGGTGATGACTCCTCAAGATTAACTAAATCGCTAGTGAGAGGTTCTAAAAAATTAGCCAGTGTTAGTGCATACTATCGCGCAACCTCTCGTTTAAAAACGCAGTTTAGTTTTTCAATGGCCCCGTCTGATGGGGTTAGTGTTGAGCAAGCACAACAAGAAATATGGGCAGAAATTACAAAATTACAAAACCAAAAAGTAAGCCAAAAAGAATTAAATAGAGTGCTAGCACAAACAGAAGCGTCTTATGTTTATAGCCAAGACTCTGTTAGCGGGCAAGCAATGGTATTAGGGCGTTTATCAAGTGTAGGGCTACCTATTTCAACACTCGACAACTGGATTGAGCATGTTCGAAAAGTCACGCCAGAAGAAATTCAAGCAGTCGCTAAAAAATACTTCTTAGAAGATAAATTAACCGTTGGTATTTTATTACCAAATGAAACGCAGGCTAAAAAAATGCCAGGGGCGGTTCGTCATGGAGGGAATAACGAATGAAACAAGTAATGAAACAAACAATTAAAATCATCACCTTATCTAGTGTGTTTTTAATTTCAAACTTAGCACACGCCACTTTAAATATCCAAACTTGGACAACGCAGAACGGCAGTAAAGTCATGTATGTACATGCACCAGAACTCGCAATGGTGGATATTGAGTTAAAGTTTGATGCTGGTTCAGCTCGCGATAAAAGTAAGTGGGGGCTAGCTAGCCTAACCTCCAACTTATTGGGAACAGCAACTCAAAACATGAACGAAGATCAAATTTCGGAAGGTTTTAATTCAGTTGGCTCTCAATTTAGTACAGGTTCAGGAAAAGACGCCGCAACCATCTCCTTAAGAAGTCTAACAAGACCAGAAATATTACAACAATCGCTAGCCATGTTTACTAAAGTCATTGCCAAGCCTAGATTTGATAAAGCTATTTTCAAAAGAGAAGTCGCAAGATTGATTTTAGGACTAAAACAGGCAAAAACAAAACCAAGCAGTATCGCATCAAAAGCCATGTGGCATGGATTATACGGCGACCACCCATACGCACATTCATTATCAGGTACACTTACAACGGTTAAAAAAATAACGACCAAAGATCTAGTTGAATTTTATCAAACAAACTATGTCTCAAATAATGCCCAAGTTAGTATTGTTGGTAATGTCGATTTAGCACAAGCAAAAGCGATTGCCGAGCAAATATCCTCATCATTAAAAAAAGGGCAAAAGCCACCTGTTATACCTGCCGTCAGCTCATTAACCGAAGCCAAAAGCAAACAAATAGAATTTAGTTCATCGCAAACCCATTACAGCTTATCGCAAATAGGGGTAGAACGAGGCAATAAAGACTATGTAGCTCTATTTGTAGGTAATCATATTCTAGGCGGAAGTGGATTTAATTCATTATTAATGGAAGAAATTCGTTCTAAACGCGGATTAGTGTACGGTGTTTATAGTTATTTTTCAGCAATGAAATCAGCCGGACCTTTTATTATTCGACTATCAACAAAAAACAGTACAGCAAAAGAAGCCGATAGTGTTGTTAACCAAATATTGAATGGCTTTTTAAATGATTTTTCAACAGAAAAGCTACAAGCCATTAAAGCAAATTTAATAGGAGGCTTTCCACTAAGAATGAATAGCAATAGTAAGATTCTAGGTTATATTTCAATGATAGGGTTTTATAATTTACCCTTAGATTACCTAGAAAGTTTTCCAAAAGCTATTGAAAAAACAACCAAGCAAGATATATTAACAGCATGGAATAAACATGTTCAGCCAAATAAAATGTTAACGGTAATGGTTGGTAAACCAGAGTAAAAATTGCCAGGGGGGTGCCCCTAGCAATTTTTAGTGATGGGTATTAACTATATTTGCGTAAATAAAGCTTTTCAAAAATCCTTTTACCAAAATGTAGTAGGCGACATGGTGGAAGAAGTATTGTTTTTTCTTCGGTGCGTTTAATTAGTATTCCGTGTGATAGGGTATCAATAATACAAATTAATTCATGCTTAAATGTTTCAAATTCAGTACCACCATTTAATTCGTTAACCAAGTTGTTTGCGGCCGCTTTTGCTTGCAAGTCTGCCATGTGAGCTTGTTTTGCTTGCCAATCTGGGCCTGGGTAGCTTCCAGAGTCGCCAGCGACATAAGTTGCTTTTAATCCTTCTACTTGACAAAATTGGTTAGCTTTTATCATGCCACCTTCAGATTTTACTAGGTCGGTATTGTCTAACCAAGCAGGGCCAGTCATTCCTGGCATGAATAAGATTAAATCGGCGTCTATTTCACTGCCTTCAGTGATGATTTTATTGGCTTCAAATCTTTTCAAATTATGACCAAGATGGGTTTCGATACCTTTTTTGTCAATCATTTTACAAACCGCATCAGGTACTTTATCACCAAGGCGTTTACCCGGTTTTTCCATTGGGTTGAAAAAAAACAGTTTAAATTTATCACGGCGACCTTGACGGCGTAATAAGGTGTCTATGCCAAATAAGAACTCAAACATAGGCCCGCCACGCATTGCGGACGGCTCTTTTGGGTTTCCTGAAAAACCAATTGCAATGGTACCTTCGGTCATTGTATCTAGCTTTTCTTTAATTTTTTCAGCCGCAGGAATACCTTCACATGGGGTTATCGCATGTTCAATACCAGGCAGTTTTTTAATAAAACGACCACCTGTTGCGATGATTAAACCATCATTTTTAAAACTACCCTTATCGGTCTCAACCGTGCGACCACCATCCGTTACATTTTGAACGGTTGCCCCAACAAAGGTTACATCTTGTTTTGAAAAGAAGTTATGAAGGTCAATCTCAAGATCACTGCCTTTTTTTAATCCTGCAGGAATCCAAATTAAACTTGGTAAATAAATCATTTTTGCTTGCGGTGCGATAACGGTTATTTTTGCATTAGGTGCTTTTTTTCGGGTTTGTTTAATTGCGGTTAACGCGGCAAAGCCTGTTCCTAAAATAGTGATATTCATCTATAAGTCCTCTCTAATTTGTATTTTGTTTATAATAAATCTTAAACGGGGTAAAGTACAATTAGTTTTATACTATTACCTAAATCCTGCAAGCACTTGTAAGATTTAGGTATTATTGCGATAAACAAATGTTAGGGTTAAAGAATGGTTAAAGATTTGGCAAGAACATCAAAAAAAACCAAAAAAAGCCAGGGGCTAGCTAGTAATAAAAAAGGTGAAGTTCGTATTATTGCAGGCGAATTTAGAGGGCGAAAGTTGCCCGTTTTAAATGCCGAAGGGTTACGCCCCACCTCTGATAGAGTGCGTGAAACACTGTTTAATTGGTTACAATTTGATATTGTGGGTAGAAATGTTCTTGATGTTTTTGCTGGGTCAGGTGTCTTGGGCTTTGAAGCGTTATCACGCGGTGCAAAACATGTCACTATGTTAGAGCTTGACAGAAAAAATTATCAGCAGTTAATAGAAAACAAACAACAACTTAAAATAGAAAATTTAACACTACATAATCTAAACGCCTTAGTTTTTTTAAATAACCCTGCACCGCAAACTTTTGACATTGTCTTTCTTGACCCTCCATTTAACCAAGGGTTAATGCTGAAAACGATTGAATTATTATTTAAAAATAACTGGCTATCTAACAATAGTCTTTTATATATAGAACAAGAAAATTCACTTGCTTGGGAAGGGCTACCTGAAGGGTGGGTATGCAAAAAGGAAAAGCAAACTTCGCAGGTTAAGTTTGGTTTGTTTTATTATGGTTATGATTATGATTAAGTTTTTTTACAAAAAAGAGTACAATTAACTCTTACTTCTAATGTTGACTGGTTTTTTAAATTATGGTAAATATCTCTCATGTAAAAGCACCCCATAAACTGATAGATAAAATAAAAAAAACCTTTTATGTATTGATGGTCTTAGTTTTTTTTCATTTTTCATTTAGTTTTTTTGGCTCTATTCATGTGTTTGAAAGTTGGCAAGAAAAGAGAACGGATATTTTACAGATTTCACTAAATGAGTGGTTAAACTCTTATCGAGCAAATTTAATATTTGCCTCCTATTCAATTAAAGATAATAATTCAGATCTTGCCGTGGCGATTCAGCATAAAAATCTAAACGAAATTAAAGCAAACATAGCAGAATTTAAAACATTATTTAAGTTAGATTATGCTTTTATTGAGTTGCAAAATGAAGATGCCGGCAAGTCATTTATTAATTCTTCTGGTTATGTTAATGAAAAAATAGCAGAAAAAAATAGAAAATTTATTAAAGATTTCTCCACTCGACCAAGCTTTAAACTTTTAACCGCTTCAAGAGCTTCTTTTATTCGTTTTGAAACTCTGTTAGGTAATAAAACCAATGGAAATACGGAGTTAATGATTGGAATACGAATTCCAGTCTTTGATCAGTCTAAACATGAAGTTGCCAATATTTTTATTCTAAAAAATGCTCAAATGATGGACGATGCAATTCTTAATAGAATGGCTTGGGTGGTTGATTTACAGTCGATAAATTTTTTGGGTAATCGCTCATTATCGAAGACCAATAACACAAATTTATTGGATAAGTTAAAGCAAGTTTTTGTTTTAGAATACCATGAACTTATTGTTCATGTTTCCAATTTAGCGAGTGGAAAAAGAATTGGTCACTATAAAATAGTTGAGTCGACAAATGAAATAAGAATGCCAATTCTAATTTCTTTATTACAAAACTTTATCTTTTTGATTGTTTTATTCTTAGCTTTATTTTATTTTCATCGAATTTTAAAATATAAATTGTTGGAACCTTTTGCCGAAGCCGTGCAAATTTCGGCAGATGTTTCAAGTGGTTTATTAGATGAACGGCTTAAATTTATGTACACAAAGCATAAGAAAAACTGGACGGAAATAGATGTTTTTGGCGAGCAGTTTAATCATTTATTGGACGGGCTAGCCGACAAGCAGAAAGAATTAACAGGTTTAAATGATAACCTCGAGTCAGTGGTAAGAGTAAGAACGGGTGAATTAATAAAGGCCAATAAAAACCTACATAAACAGGCTCATACCGATGCACTAACGGGCGTGGCAAACCGCCATTCGTTTGATATTTATTGGAAAAAATTAATTCAAGAATTTGTGACCGAAAAGAAACAATCTATTGGGATAGCTATTATTGATTGTGATCATTTTAAAGGGATTAATGATACCTATGGTCATGATATTGGTGATAAAGTACTGAATATTGTTTGCCGAAATATAGAGCAACATATTTCTCAAGAAGAAAGTCTTGTTCGGCTAGGTGGTGATGAGTTTGCAATTATTTTTTCTAATAAACACACAAAAGATATTATGCAAAACATAAAAGAAATTGTGGAATCTGTACAAAATTTTTCAACTGAGGATATTGGGTTATTAGGGAATTTAAGCATTAGTGTAGGCGTTGCCGTTGCAGATGACTCTAATCGTAATGACGCACTTGAAATCATTAAACATGCTGATACAGCTATGTATGTTGCTAAACAAAATTTAGTTACAAAAGCGATATTATTCGATAAAGAAAAGCATGCAGGCACAGAAAACGAACTCAATCATGTTAGTACACAGCAAGTTTTAGATGCGATTGAAACGGGCGACGGATTGATGTTGTTATTTCAGCCTATTTATAATGTAAAAACACAAAAAATAGAATATTTTGAACTACTTTCTAGGTTCTCAACGGAAGAAAGTTGTATTTATCCAAATATATTTATGCCGATTATTGAGCGAACAAGAATGCAAGTTCAATTTGATAAAGCGGTGGTTAAAAAAGCTTATGAAATATTAGAGCTTAAACAGATTAAAAAAGGCGTCGGTTTTAGCCTTAATCTTTCTGCGGAATCCTTATTACTTGATGGAGTTTGTGAGTGGTTTAATGATTTAGTTCCATTTTTAACCGACCATAAAATTATTATTGAAATAACTGAAACGACATTAATTCAAAATTTAGATTTCGTTTCAAAACAAATTAATAAATTTAAAGCATTAGGTTTTAAAGTCGCATTAGATGATTTTGGCAGTGGCTATTCTTCAATCAGTTATTTAGCCCATTTACCCGTTAATATCATTAAATTTGATATAAGTTTAACAAGAGCAGCCTATCAAAAAGAACGAACCGCAATGTTAATTGAAAGTTTAGTGACCGACTTGACGATGATGGGTTATAGCATAGTGGTTGAAGGCATAGAGGATGAAGGTATGTTTAAAATGATAACCTTAATGCAGCCTAGCCACTTGCAAGGTTATTACTTTAACAAACCGCTTAATTCGCCAGATTATGCGGTTCCCACTGTCTTAAACTAATTAGTCATTCTATTCTCACTTTTCTAACGACACATGGTTAATCAGTTATTAATCTGCATCCATATTGCAAAAATCGGATCAGTTGCTGTTTTATCCTCATTAAGGACGGAATCACCTTTAAGCTCTCTAATCATTTGGCTTTTGTATGAGCTATTAATTGGGCTAACATCGGCACTTCTAATATCTAGCAATTCTTTAAAGATACGACCCTTATGTTTCTTTTTATTAATCCGTTCCCACTCGCCAACGAAAAAAGGGGCGTTATCACTAAGTATTTTATCAAGAGCCTGTTTTACATTTTTAACACTGATAGATTTCTTAACTTGCCTTGTAATAAAATCAACATAAGATTCTTGTAGCAATTTAACTAAATAAAATGGGTGACCTTTCGTAATTTTTAAAATTTCAGTGATAGCGTAAGAACTAAAACCAATCTTATTTATTTCTAAGTTTTTCAGGTATAGCTTGCAATCACTTTTTTTAATAAACCCGAGCCTCATAATAGAAGCGAAATTAAAAAAAGCGTTTTCCTTATCAAGGAATATTTTATTCATCATGCTTGTTTGTGAGCCCGCAAAAATATAAACAGAATGTGAATGTTTCTGAAAATAGGAACGCATTTTTTTAATTAAATCAATTCCAAACCTATCAATGTCACCAAATTCATCAATAAAAACTACCGCCTTCTTATTAAACTTTTTAGCAAATATTTCTGGTAATTCAAAAGCTTGCTCTAACATACTAGACTCATCTTGTTCTTTAAGAATGTTGTAGCCAATAGATACATATTGCGTATCAAGTTTAAATTTTAAAATGAAATCGAGCATATTGTCAGACACATTTTTAAAAAAATTGGCAATGCCGTGACTAGCATACACAGCATCAATCATCTGCACACAAAGCTCCTTAACTGAAGAGGCAGTCATTACATCTAACTTAATCACTAGATGGCTTTTATCTAGGTCATTAAGCACCGAATTGACAAGCGTGGTCTTTCCGTATCGTCTAGGAGCAACGATTGCACAATGTTGTCCCAGTTCAATATAAGTAGCGAGGGTTTTCTTCTCGGTCTCTCTACCGATGACCAAAGAAGATAATCCGCCTGCGTTAATTCTCATTTTTTGTCTCCGA
>CAYMAW010000044.1:0-8342 GCA_964388565.1 uncultured Piscirickettsiaceae bacterium
CATCACTCATAATGATGGGGTCCCAGGTTCAAATCCCGGTGTAGCCACCATATTTTTAAAGCCCGCTTATGCGGGTTTTTTTTTATCTCAAAATTAAATTGCTAGGAGGTTTTATATGAAATCGCTAAGATTAAAAAAAAATGAAGAACGGAGACTTAAACAAGGACACTTGTGGATTTTTAGCAATGAAATAGATATTAAAGAAACCCCCTTAAAAGATTTTGAGGCGGGTGAAGTGGTTTCCGTTGAGTCTGCAAATGGTAAGGCGATAGGGGTAGCTTATGTTAACCCTAACACATTAATTTGTGGGCGTTTATTAAGTCGTAATGTTAAAATAAAGTTTAACCAGGAGTTTATTAAAAAGCGTATTCAAAGTGCTTTAGTCTTGCGTGAAATGAATTTTGATAAACCTTTTTATCGCTTAGTTTTTGGTGATTCTGACGGTTTACCTGGTTTAGTCATTGATCGTTTTGATGATGTATTTGTCGCGCAAATTAGTACGGCAGGTATGGAGAAGATGAAAGATGATATTACGCTAACCATTGAAAATTTATTTCATCCGAAAGCATTGGTTTATCGAAATGATACTTCTAGTAGAAAACTGGAAGGGCTTGATGAATATGAAGAGGTCGGCATTGGTGAATTACCTGAAGAGGTTATTATTGAAGAAAATGGAGCAAAGTTTTCTATCCCAGTGCAAAGTGGACAAAAAACAGGTTGGTTTTATGACCATCGTTTGGCACGCAAGCGTTTGCAGTCTTTGGTAAAAGACAAAAGAGTATTAGATGTTTTTAGTTATTTAGGTGGCTGGGGAATTGAGGCGGCTGTGGCAGGTGCAAGTGAAGTGCTTTGTGTCGATTCTTCTACTTTCGCTTTGGACGGAGTGGATAAAAATGCTAAATTGAATGGTGTTGAAGACAAGGTAACAACTTTTGAAGGTAATGCCTTTGAAGCCTTAAAAATGTTAATTACCGAGTGTAAAAAGTTTGATGTAGTCATTATTGATCCACCAGCATTTGTAAAGCGTAAAAAAGATATTAGATCAGGTTCTGATGCATATCGCCGTATTAATGAACTGGCATTGAGATTAGTTGAATATGATGGAATTCTCGTGTCAGCTTCTTGTTCTCATCATATGACAAGAGATAGCCTATTAAGCCAAGTTCAGTTAGCGTCTAGACATGTTGATAGGTCGGTTCAGTTGTTCGATCAGGCACATCAAGCACCTGATCACCCAATTCATCCTGCGATCCCTGAAACGGAATACATTAAAACGCTATTCTTTAGAGTAGGAAAATCATTGTAAGGAGGCTCTCAACGACCGCCCCTGGCACTTTCTAGAACCGTCTGGAAAGCAAAAAGTGCCAGGGGGGTACTTATTCGGCGATTAGTTTTTTAGAACTGATTCAGAGCCAAATAAGTCTTGGTAATTTTCTCTAGGGCGTATAACAAAAGACTGTTCGCCATCAACCATAATTTCGGCCGCTCTAGGCCTGGTATTGTAATTTGAGCTCATGGTGAAGCCGTAAGCACCTGATGACATGACGGCGAGAATGTCGCCAGATTTTAAATTCAATTTTCTATTTTTCCCTAAGAAATCTCCCGTTTCACAAACAGGGCCGACAATATCCCAGTTACTTTCATAACCATCTGTTCTTGGCTTAACTGGTTTTATCTCTTGGTATGATTGGTAAAGTGCAGGGCGAATTAAATCATTCATTGCCGCATCAATAATAGCAAAGTTCTTGTGTTCGGTTGGTTTTAAGTATTCCACTTCGGTTAATAATACGCCTGCATTACCAACAATTGCACGCCCAGGTTCGACTAATATTTCTAAGTTAGGGTGGTCATTTAATTTGGTTAATATTTTTTGAATATAGTCTTTAATTTTAGGTGGTTGTTCATCGGAGTAGGTTATGCCTAAACCACCGCCAATATCTATGTGTAGTATTTCAGTGCCTTGTTTCTTTAAGGTTTTTTTTAATATTAGTAATTTGTCTAGTGCGTCAATAAATGGTGCTGTATCGGTTAATTGAGAGCCTATATGGCAGTCAATTCCTGTTATTTTGATGTGAGAGTAAGCGTTTGCTTTTGCATATAACTCTGGTGCGGTATTGATATCGACCCCAAATTTATTGTCTTTTAGTCCCGTTGAAATATAGGGGTGTGTCTTGGCATCGACATCAGGGTTGACTCGAATTGAAATATTAGCAACTTTATCTATTTTTTTAGCAACGGCTTGAATTCGATCAAGTTCAGGGTGTGATTCAACATTAAAGCAACGAATACCAACTTCTAATGCCCGTTGAATTGCCGCTGTGGTTTTCGCTACGCCAGAAAAAACGATTTTACTTACATCTGCTTTAGCGACAATAACTCGTTCAAGTTCTCCTTGTGAGACGATATCGAAACCAGAACCGAGTTTTGCTAAAATATTTAAGACCGCGATGTTGGAATTTGCTTTTACAGCGAAACAGACAAGGTGTGGTTGGGTTTTAAATGCTTGATCAAACGCTTGCCATTGTGTTTCGATTTCTTGGCGAGAATAGACGAATAAAGGCGTTCCATGTTTTTTTGCAAGTGCACTTAAGTTGTTTTTTTCAGCATGAAGTGAATTGTTTATGTAATGAAAACTCATGAAAGCCCTTCGTTTTTAGTGAAATTAGGGCGTATTTTAGCAAAAAAAAGAATAGGAAGTTTTTAGTTATGTCTAAAACCTTATTTAGATATTTTTTCTAATCTTATTTTTTCTAAATCATTTGCCCAGTTAGCAAAAATAGGATGACTAGCATGAAATTTTTTAGACACTTGATTTAAGGTTAGACCTTCTTTATTAAATGCAAAACTTATCATTTTGATTAATAATTGTATATGTTTAAGGCTCATATTTTTATGTGGTGTAAAGTAGCTAATTTTGGTTAGGATGATATTATTAATGATCGGACGCCACTGTTCTGCCGTTCTTGATTGGGCTTTATTTAGGCGTTCAGGTACGCCGTTTAATCGAAATTCGATTATTTCATCTAGTAGGTGAAAAGATAAAATTTCACTGGCAATATCTCTATCTTTTAAAGGTAGGGAATCTAAAAATACAGATTCCATTTTGTGATTCGTTCCCATTGTTATAAGCCCCTTAAAAAGTTTGCGTTTCACAGCGTTTTAATTCGTATTCTTGTATTTTAAATACTAAAATCTGTTGACTTTTCCCGTCAGGAAAGTCAAAGTTTATTGCTGTTTTTTCTTTAGTTGGGGAGTCAATGTTAAAAATATTAGCGATACTCCCGTCAAATTTAAGAATTTTTTTGTCATCAGGAAAATATATAAAGATATTTAATCGCCCTTTGTTCCTGAACCGTTTAGCCATACTTAAACTAACGCCACTTGCACTAATGTTTACCTTCTCTAATGGCCAGTTTTGAGGGCGTTTTCTAATAGAGAAGTCATTGTTTAATTCTCGAAAAATACTTAAATGAGTGTCCATCAAATTCGAGAGAGCGATAATAGATTGGACAAGTGGTATTTTATCGTAATTCGGGTTAGAAAAACCTTTAATTAGTTTATCGATTTTAAATTCTTGTTGTGATAAGTTCGAATTGTCTGCAAAAATTTCAAGGTTAGAATCAGTAACATTTTCAATAAAACAGTTTAAATAGTATAAAAACTTGTCCTCTATCAACTTAAAATAAGCGTAAGTTTTAGGGGCTATTTTTTTTAAATCGTTTAAGTTTTCAAATCCTAGTTTTTTCTTCTCTACTAATAGCCAAAAAGAAATGTCTTTTTTAGGGTTTTCTCCGTTTGAAAGCCGTTTTGTTCCCTGTCCAAGAATTTGTATGGATTCGATTATTTCTTCAGAAAGTGGCTGTAATATTTCTTTTTGTTCTTGAATTTTGTCTGCCCAAGAATTGGTGTCAGATAATTGCTTTTCAATTAAGGCACTAATTTTAGGCGTAAAATAATCAATGCCAATCGCATATATTTCAGCATTAGGAAGAGGCACAGAGGAGGTCACTAAAATATGCATGGGCATATCCACTCTAAAAAATCTTCTTGCATTTTTTCGTGGTTGGGAGGTCATATTTTCCTATAGTTTAGTTCTATTTTTTAGAACCAATGCTTGTTTTTGCTGTTGTTCTTTGATTGCTTGGTACCCCAAGGGCATTTTGTCGCTACGCTCGGGCACATGTTTTTCGGTTGGAATATATAAATTAGCTTTTTTACCACAGCCTACAGCACTAAAAATGAATAGGATAAAAAGAACAGGGATAACATAAGGCTTAAAAAACATTTTTTATAGTAACCAAGTAAAATACTAAGATTTAATATCTTATCAAATAATTGGCGGTTGTTCAGTGTTTTCTTGAACGAAAGTTTTCAAGGTTTTTTAACCAATTAGAAAAAAATGGGTGGCTTGTTTTTAGCCTATGGTGAACTTTGGTTAAGTTTTCTTGTGGTTGATTAAATATTTTGCTTGTGAGTAGAGACAAAAAATCTAGCTGTTCAAATGACATGTTTGACGAGGGAATAAAATAACTTAGCTTGGTTAGTAATACTTTTTTGATAATAATTTGCCACTGTTCGGGTGTTTTTTGATATTGTTTACTTAGTTTTTCTGGTACACCAGTTTCATAAAAAACAATCATATCTTTTAAATAATAATTGTGCAGTAATTCTATTGCGACTTCATGTTCGTCTTGCTGTAAGCTATTAAAAAAAACGGTTTCCATTTCATGATTTGAGCCGGGCATAATATTTTTATTCCTTAATACACTGGTTTAATTCATAATTTTGAACTTTAAATATTAGTAAATCTTGAATTTTCCCCTCAGGAAACTCGAAGTTTATGGCAATTCTTGCTTGGTGTTCGTTTGCTTGCTGGATAGTTACGATAGAACCGTTTAGAAGGAGTTTATCTTGACTTTCAGGGAAGGATAGATAAATTTTAACGCATTCATTTTTTTTAAATTTTCTACGGGTAATTAAAGCAACTCCACATGCACTAAGGTTAGCGTTTATTAACGGCCAACGCTTAAAGTCTTGTTGGATAGCGTGATCTTCATTAAACATTAAATAATATTGAATTAAGTTATCCATAAAAGTGGACAAGGCTAGTATAGCTTGTACCAAACTATTTTTTTTAAAACGAGGGTCAGATAATTCATTAATTGTTTTATCGTATTCAAAAAAATCTTTTTTTTCTTGATGTAATTGAAATTTTTTAGGGGTTGAATTATTAATGTTGTTAAAAAATTCAGTCATAAAAAATAAAATCTTATCTTCAACTAATTTAATTTGATGGTAAGTATTCGGTGCTTTTTCTTTAAGGGCGTTTAGTTCTTTACATCCTTTTAGGTGTTCGTCCACTTTTTTTTTATACGGTGTATTTTTATTAGGGTTTATACCCTTAGACGCGTTTTTAATACCTTCTTCTAATAGTTCTATTGAATTAATTATTTTTTCAAAAATAGGTCGAAGAGTTGATTTTTCTGTTTGAATTTTATTTAACCAATCATAAATAGACTGACGCTGCTTGCTAAGGTTTTGGGTTACTGATAAAGGGAAATAATCAAACCCTGTTGCTGATATTTCAGAATTTTCGACTGGGAGTGCAGGTGTAAGATGAATATGTACTGGCATATCCATTCTAAGGTAGCGTCTGGGGTTTTTTCTTAAAAACCAATGGTTCATAGTGTTTTTTTCTTAATTCTATACAGTGCAATTTCACCTAATAAATTAGGTGCTATCGTCATCGCTATTGTTGTTTTATTTTGTTGATTTACCACACAGCGATCAACAATTTCAATTTGATTGTTTTCACACAGATTCTCAAAATCTTTAAAAGTACAAAGGTGAATGTTTGGCGTGTCGTACCATGTGTTTGGTAAGGCTTCATTTTGTGGCATTTTACCGCCAAAAAACAACTGTACTCTGTTGCGCCAATGTCCAAAATTAGGGAAGGTGATAATGCTTTCTTTGCCCGTTTTTAACATTTGTTCTAATAATAAATCGGGTCTTCTTACAACTTGTAAAGCTTGGGTCATGATAATAAAATCAAAGGAATCGTTTGCAAAGTAGCGTTCAATATCACCGCGTTCTAAATTGCTTTGTAAAACATTAATTCCTAATTGCAGTGCTTTAACGTTTTTATCAGGGTCAAGTTCCATGCCATAACCCGTTATCTCTTTTTTATCTTTAAGGTGTTTTAATAGCGTGCCATCGCCGCAACCTAAATCTAAAACTCTTGAGTTTTTAGAAACCCAGTTAGTAATGATTTCAAATTCTTGTGCTCTTTTAACCATTATTTAGATCCATTTCACTTTCAATTCTTGCCATATAGCTACTAAAAATGGCTTCGTAATGTTTGTTTTTTAATAAAAAAGCATCATGTCCATGTTGAGAAGTAATTTCAGCGTAACTAACATTGGCATTATTATCTAGCAACGCTTTTACGATTTCTTGTGAGCGTTCAGGTGAAAATCGCCAATCTGTCGTGAAAGAAATAACTAAAAAATTAGCAGTTGCGGTTGCGAGCGTGGCAGATAAATTATTATCAAACTCTGCCGCAGGGTCAAAATAATCTAAGGCTTTAGTCATTAATAAATAGGTGTTTGCATCAAAATTAAGTTTGGTTGCAAATTTTTCGCCTTGGTATCTTAAATAACTTTCGACCTGAAATTCTACACCATAGTTATAGTTTAATTTCCCTTCTCGTAGCTCTCTTCCGAATTTCTGTCCCATCATATCGTCAGATAAATAGGTAAGGTGTCCAAGCATTCTAGCTAACGCCAAGCCTTTTTTAGGTATCGTTTTGTGCTCTAAAAAATGACCGTCATGGAAATCAATGTCATCCATTATTGCGCGTCTAGCGACTTCATTAAATGCGATGTTTTGAGCTGATAATTTTGGTGCGGCGGCAATAACGATGGCATTTTTTATTTTTTCAGGGTGGTCAATCGTCCACTGTAATACTTGCATTCCACCCATTGAACCACCAACAACAGCAAGCCAACAATCAACTTCTAAATGTTCTCGTAATGTATTTTGGCTATTTATCCAGTCTTTACAAGTGACAATAGGGAAGTCTGGCCCATAGACTTTCCCCGTTACAGGGTTGATACTTGCGGGCCCTGTTGTCCCATGGCAACCGCCAAGATTATTGGAACAAACCACGAAAAATTTATCGGTATCAATTGCTTTGCCTGATCCTATGTATTCGCTCCACCATCCGGCTTCTTTTTCCCCATCGTATATGCCTGCAACATGATGATTTCCGCTAAGTGCATGGCAGATTAAAATCGCATTGGAGTGGGTTGAATTAAGTTTGCCGTAAGTTTCATACACCAACTCATATTCAGGTAAAACCGAGCCACTTACCATGGTTAAAGGCTCTTTCACATGCAGAGTGTTCGGTTGGACTAGTTCATGTTCAGGCATAAGTTTATATTAACCCTTGTCCGAATTGTGCAATAGAGCCAACAACAATAATTTGAGCTAACTTGATTGCTAAGATAGCTATAATTGGAGACAAATCCATGCCGCTAATAGGGGGAATTAATTTTTTAAAAGGGGCTAAAATTGGGTTTGCCATTTGGTTGAATATAGCCGTATTTGGATTGTGACCAGGGCTAACCCAGCTTAAAATTACTTGGATAATAATTAGCCAGAACATCAAATCTAATAATTGGTTTAATATTTCGGTAATGGATGCAAGGGCAATAAAACTTAAAGGGAACGATTTGTCGGTCATAAAGCCTAATAAGATAACAAAAATAGCTTGAATAATTAAGGCCGCAACAATTGCTGAAAAATCCCACCTACCTTTGGCAGGGATAAGTTTGTTAATTGGGTAACAAAGTGGATTGGTTACTTTGGCAACAAAAGTAACGATTGGATTTCTCCAGTCAACAAAGGTTGCTCGTAGAAAAAAACGAAGTAGTAAAATAAAAACGATCATTCCTGCCGCAAATTGCAAAAGAAATAATCCGCCTTGACCAACTGGAGACATTGTTAAGCCCTCAAAATATGTAAGTTAGGGTTATTTTAATTGGATTTTAATTGGAAAGTAATTATTTTAAATTAAAAATTGCCAGGGGGGTATCAAAAACAAAGAAACCGCCTATTTAGGCGGTTTCTATTTGTAAAAATTAAAGTAATTGAACTTATTTTTTTATGCCCCAAGCATAGGTGTACAGTAATTGCCAGTTAAATTGGCTGTGGTTTGTAGTGATCCCATTAGTTGGGTTGGTAACAGAGACTTCTGGTGCAACAGTTAGAGCCACATCAATTTTTTGCCCTGGAACCATTGTCCAACCTAAACCTGCGGTATAGTGAGTTTCGATGGTTGC
>CAYMAW010000045.1:0-8325 GCA_964388565.1 uncultured Piscirickettsiaceae bacterium
TCCGCCAGGTCAGTCAGATTCAGCTCGTTTAGACCAAACGCTAGATCGTCGAGTTAGAGAAGACAATTTAGAGATTGATATGGCAATTTTAGCCATGATGCCACCTGCATGGGAAAATGACCCGCATTATTCACAAGAAGTGCGTGATATGCTAGAGTTTTTCAGCTTATACGAAGAAAAGAATGATGGCCCTGCCGCAATTATTTTTTATGACGGCAATAAAATTGGAGCAAGGTTAGATAGGCTTGGTCTGCGTCCATTGCGTTTAGAAGAAACCGTTGATTACTTAACCGTAGCGAGTGAGTCAGGGCAATTTAACTTTCCCCCTGATACCGTTATTCGTCGTAGCCGTATTGAAGCAGGTGGTATGGTGATGTTTAACCATAAAACCCAAGAACTGTTAGAAACAGATGAAATTTTAGAAAGAATGGCGACTGAAAAAGACTATAGCAAATTAGTTAATGATGCTCGTATTACCTTAGATGATCTGCCATTAGAACCGTTAGAAAGCTTTGAAAATGAATCTGAATTTAAAGTTTCTGCTCGTCATGTAGGTTATAGCTTAAACCAAGAAAGCTTTAAATTTATGCTAGACCCAATGTTGCAAACAGGTGCAGAAAAAATATTTGCGATGGGTTACGGGCTAGCACCTAATGTACTAACGAAAGACGAAGGCGGAATGACTCGTTATTTCAGTCAACGCTTCGCACAGGTAACTAATCCGCCACTTGATTCTATTCGTGAAGGCGATGGGATGACTTTACGCGTTTCTTTAGGTGGGAAACCTTATTTTAGCGACAGCCCAAAGCCAATAGTTACTTTGCAGTCGCCAGTTTTACAGCCACAACAATTAATGCAAATTGAAAAGGCAGGGGCAGAAGGTAAATTAAGTGTCGCAAAGATAGAAACCCTATTTACGCCAGATTTTGAAGACAGTAAGAAAAATGAACAAAACTTATTAAAAGCTCTAGATAAAGTTTGCGATCAAGTTGAACTTTTAGCCTCAACTAATCACGATATTATTATTTTGAGTGATCAGGGTATGTCGGCTAAAGAAGCCGCATTACCTGTTGTTTTAGCTATTTCGGCGGCTAATCAACGATTAATTAAAAAAGGCTTAAGATTTAACTCTAGCCTTGTTTATTTAACTGGTCAAGCGTGCAGTACCCACGATGTAGCGGTTATTCTTGGTTTTGGAGCCTCTGCAATCTGCCCATTAACGGTCTTTAATAGGGCGGCAGAATTTAGTGATAGCTATGAAAAAGTAGCATTATCGCTTAATAGTTTCCAAAAAGCGGTTGAAAAAGCACTGATGAAAACTATGGGTAAGTTTGGACTATGTACCGTAGAAAGTTATATTGGCGGAGAATTTTTTGAAGCTAATTTTATTGACTCGTTAGACCCAAAATTACAGCCAATTTTTCCAAATATACACTCACCCGTTGGTGGAGCAGGTTTTGCAGAAATTGCTAAAAGTGCTGCAAATTGGCATAAAGCCATGTTGGATATTGCAGAAGAAAAAGATATTCCTTTATTAGGGCTGTTCAAAGAACGCTCAGATGGAGCAGGGCATAACTTTGGTAACCTTGCCGTTCGTTATTTTGGTGGTATGACCGATGAAAAAATCACTTTTGAAGACGATGATAGTGACGATGGTTATGACGAAGAATCTGAAGATGAAAAACTAAGCGTTCTTCCTACTGACGATAGCTACCGTACTGAAAGCTATGAAAAGCGTAGCCCAGAACAAATTGATAATCACAAAATAACCAAAGCCTATACAGATTTTTGTGAACACCTGTATCAAGAAAGAAACGAAAGACCATCTGCACTAAGAGATGTAATGGCAATGCCGATTAATTTGTTAGCCTGCAAAAATGAAGTTAGTTTTAGAGAAACATTAGGTTCATTTAATATAAAAGGCAGTGCACATTTTGCGATACAAGGATTACAAGTATCAAAATTAGGAAACAATCGTTTTGAGCTAACACTGGTTAATACAACAGAGTCGCGTAATTTATGTTTTGCAGAATCCCTAAAAAGTATCTTTGTAGAGCATGTAGAAATAGATCTCTCAATAAAATCAGTTACGGTGATAGCTAACAAAGTGGTCGAGAAGTTTTTTAATAATATAGTCGAAACTCCTAATCCTATTGATATTGATGGTGTTCAACCAGCACATGAAATTACTGCCAGTTTTGCATCAGGAGCAATGAGCCACGGGGCATTAGTTGCACAAGCTCACGAAGCCGTCGCTTGGGGAACCAACATGGTTGGTGCTATGAGTAATTCTGGTGAAGGTGGCGAGAATTCAAAGCGTTATAACACCATAAAATCAAGCCGAATCAAACAGTTTGCATCGGGTCGTTTTGGTATTTGGACAGGTTATTTAGCCGATCCAAATTTAGAAGAAATAGAAATAAAATTAGCACAGGGAGCGAAGCCTGGCGAAGGTGGGCAACTACCATCACCAAAAGTAACCGTAGAAATAGCCGCCGCTCGTGGTGGAACGCCTGGTGTAGAACTTGTTTCTCCACCGCCACATCATGATACCTATTCAATTGAAGATTTAGGGCAATTAATTCACGATGCAAAAGCCGCTAGAGTAAGAGTGGTTGTAAAACTAGTTTCTTCTGAAGGAATCGGTACGATTGCCGTAGGTGTTGCGAAAGCAGGTGCTGATATTATCAATGTGGCAGGTAGCACAGGTGGAACAGGTGCCGCACAGGTAACCAGTTTAAAACACACTGGTCGAGTTGCTGAAGTAGGCATAGCCGAGGTACACCAAGCACTTTCAGAAAATGGTTTAAGAGAAAAAGTTCTGTTGCGTTGTTCAAATGCCCATCAAACAGGCATGGATATTATTAAATCTGCAATGCTAGGGGGCGATTCATTTGAGTTTGGAACCACTGCACTAATGATGTTGCGTTGTGTGATGGCAAAAAACTGCCATATAAAATGTCCAGCAGGATTAACTACCAACCCAGAAGTTTATGACGGAGATCCAAGAGCATTAGCACAGTACTACATCAATTTGGCTCACGAAGTAAGAGAAATATTAGCTTCACTTGGTTATAAAAACCTAAAAGAAATTCGTGGGCGTAGCGATTTAATGCACCTTGTTAATTATGATAGTATTTCTGGTCGTTTAGATATGACCGATATGTTGCATTGTGTTGAAGAGGTAAGAATTGCCGATCCAGTCTACTTAGAAGCTAATTTTGAAGCAGATGATTATTATATTAAAGAATTTAAAAAACAGTTCTGGAAACTAGACAAACAACATCGCCATATCTCAATTGAAGCGGGAGAGTTAGGTAGCCGTAACAAAACAACGGGCGGTCAGTTTTCTATTGATGTAGAACGCTTCTTAAACTACGAGCTAACTCAACAACAAATTGAAAAACACCCTGCGGTTACCATTTTAAATAAAGGTCGTAAAGCCCTTGCAAAAGGTACGGTAACGGTTAGTAGTAGCCATGCCGCAGGGCAAAGTTTTGGAGCCTTTAATAACACCGGTATCACGCTAGTTCATACTGGAACCTGTAATGATGGTGTTGGTAAAGCACAGTCAGGTGGTGTCATTATCATTTGTAGCGCCGGTGGCGGCTGCCCGTCAGAACGAGGTAATTCACTAATCGGAAACTTCGCACTATTTGGCGCATCTGGTGGAAAGCTCTATGTTGCAGGTCAAGCTGGTGATAGATTTGGTGTCCGTAACTCAGGTGCAGTTGCCGTCGTTGAAGGTACCGGAGATTTCTGTGCTGAATATATGACCAATGGTAGTATCGTTAACCTTGGTGGTTTTGGTAAAGGCTTTGGTAACGGAATGAGTGGCGGAACAGCTTACCAATATGATAAGACAGGCAGAATCGTAGAGCATTGTTCACAAGATTCCGTTTCAGCCGTATCAATTGTTGGTGACAATGAATTCTTACAAGGACAACGAGACGCCCTGTATTTACACCTAGAAGAACATTCCGTGCGTACGGGTTCAGTAAAAGCCGCTAATATTTTAAGAAATTGGGAAGAAGAAGTTAAAAATTTCTACCTAATTATGCCAAAAGCACTGTATAACTTCCATACTGCAGAAAAAATTATTACACTAAAAACGCGCAAACAAATGATTGAAGAACTAAGCGTGTTCTCAGTCGAAACCAGTTTGAAAAGGCTAAAACAAGCCTATGATGAAAATCAACCATTGTTTAATGGAGCGGTACCAAGTTATGGTGACTGTGATAGCGAACTTATTTGTGATTACATTAATAACACCGCAATACTAAACCTAGCGATGCAACAAGCACAAAAAACCACCGATTTACAAGTCGATGCCTATGCTAAAAACCTAGTGGTGACGCTTGACCGTAAACTACACGACAGATTGGTTAAAGACGCCAAAGAAGTGCTAAATGAATATAGTGATGAAGAGTTAGCCAACTTACTAGCCGACAAACGCATCAGTGACTATAAAAAATCATTAGAACTTCGTGAAGTATCAGACACCCAAGCATGGGGAACAACAGTTTGGATCATGTCTCGTTCAAATATAAATGCAAAATCACTTGCCGAACAAGAAAGTTTGACAGTAAAACTAGCAAAATTCTATATTAGTACGCTAAATGAGTTTATTACTAACAACGCCAAAAAAGGATAATGAAATGACCGATTTAAATAAAGGTTTTGAAGTACCAATGCTACCAACAGATATACCTTTTTCTGACGAACAAAAGCAATGGCTAAGTGGTTTTATAGCAGGACTGCACTCTCGTCTGCAAGTCACCATGCCAGTAGCAGGTACCCAAGCGGTTGCCGTTGCCACCAAACCCATCACCATTATTTACGGAACCCAAACAGGTAATGCAGAAGGCGTGGCGTATGATGCGGCAGAAGTCGCCAAAGCACAAGGACTTAGCCCTATCGTTATGGACATGGACGATATTGAGCTAGCCGATTTAGCGAATGTAGAAAGACTACTCGTTGTTGTCAGTACCTACGGAGAAGGCGAAATGCCAGACAATGCCGCCGCTCTTTGGGAAGAAATTAGTGGCGACGATGCCCCACAACTCAACAAAACATTCTTCTCCGTATTAGGGCTAGGCGATACAGGATATGATGATTTTTGTGAATGTGCAGTTCAATGGGATAATCGACTAACAGAACTAGGTGCAACCCAAATTACAGATCGTGTCGATTGCGATGTGGACTATGATGACGATGCCGCAGAATGGACAGAAAAAGCCATTAATATCATTAAAGAAAAAGGTTCAGCAGGAGAAACTGGAGCAGTAACCGCGTCCGCTCCTAAAAAAGAAAAATCAAAATTTAATCGTAAAAACCCATTGTTAGCACCGCTAACCGTTAAAAAACAACTAACCAGTGACCAATCTAGTAAAGAAATTATGCACTTTGAATTCTCCCTAGCAGGTTCAGGTGAAAGCTATGAAGCTGGTGATGCAATTAACCTAATCCCTCGTAATCAACCAACGCTTGTAGCCGAATTAATGGCATGTTTTGACTCAACAGATGAAGCGATTAAAAAGCAACTTACCGACGACTTAGAAATTCGTATGCCAACCAAAGCTTTTGTTAAAGCACTGGCAGAAAAATCTGGTGATGCTGAATTAACCGCATTAACCAATGGTGAAACAGCAGACTTAAATGACTTCTTATACGGAAAAGATTGTGTAGATTTACTAAAAACCTACCCAACCGCAAACTTCAGTATTAAAGAGTTTATGGCATTCTTAAAACCAATGGCGGCAAGAGCCTACTCAATCGCCTCAAGTATTAATGCCCACCCAGAAGAAGTACACCTAACTATCGGAAGCGTGCGTTACAATCAAAACGACAGAGACCATAACGGCGTATGCTCAACCTTCCTTGCCGATATTGCGAACGAAGGCGAAGGTATTCAATGTTATTTCGCACCAAACAAATCCTTCTCCGTACCAGAAAATGACAGCAAAAATATCATCATGGTCGGGCCAGGAACAGGTATCGCACCTTTTCGTGGTTTCCTAGAAGAACGAGAAGCAAGAAACGCGTCGGGTCAAAACTGGCTATTCTTCGGCGATAGAAATGCCGAAAATGACTTTATTTACCGAGAACAACTAGAAGCATTACAAGAAAAAGGCATGCTAAAACTAGACCTAGCCTTTTCTCGTGACCAAACCGAAAAAATCTATGTGCAAACACGCATAAAAGAAAAAGGAGCCGAGTTCTTCCAATGGCTAGAAGACGGAGCATATTTCTATATTTGTGGAGACGCTTATCGCATGGCAAAAGATGTCGACAAAGCCATTCAAGAAATCATCATGGAACACGGTAAAATGGATTTAGCAGGTGCAGAATCTTATATCGCCAAGCTAAAAAAAGAAAAACGCTATGTTAGAGATGTTTATTAATTTAAACGCCTAAAAACAGCAAAAATCAGGCTAAAAAGAGAGCCTAGGGGGTGCCCCTGGCATTTTTTAGTATTCTGTTCATGTAAGTCCCCAAGTCAGAAGATAGTATAAGCTAGAATATGGGGTGTCAATCTATTAGTTTAGATGACACCTTGTTTCTACCTGCGTCTTTAGCTATATACAATTGTTTATCTGCCTCATTGTATATCTCATTAACAGGATAGTTATTTGTATGCCTAAGCAATAAGCAACCTATTGATATTGTCACATACTTATTTACCAAGCTAGATTCATGCTCTATCTGTAGATTAAGAATTTCTTCTCTTATTTTATTTGCGTATCGCTCACAAGCCTCAAGGCTTTCGTCTTCACCTAAGTTAAATAAAACCACAAACTCTTCACCACCTATCCTAAAAGATAAATCATAAGATCTTTTAGTGTTTCTTGTTAGTACATTAGATACCAGCTTTAAAGCATGGTCGCCCTGCAAGTGTCCGTAGGTATCATTGTATTGTTTAAAATAATCTATATCTAACATCAACATACCAACCGTTTTTTTATCTCTAATAGCTTTTTTTATTTCCTTCTCGAAAATTATTTCAAAATAGTTTCGATTAAATAAACCCGTTAAACTATCCTTTATAGAAACTTCTTCAATTTTTTTCTCTATTGATACATCTGTAAAAATAATGTTCAGACTTACTACCTTAAAATTAAAATTTAATTTTGGCTCAATATGAATATCGAACCACAATATATCGCCTTCAACCTCTACAGAGTAGCGTGCTGTAAAAACATCTCCTAAAAAAACTGTATTAAACATATCTTTTAAAGTTTTTTCATCTGGAACAAAAAAAACTAGTTCGTTTTGAGAAAGTTTATTCAATGGCAATCTAAACTTTCTTGCCAACGCGTTACTAATGGATAGAACTTTACCTGTTGCATCAGCCGTTAAAGTTAATATATTTTTATCTATCATTAAAAGTTTTTCAACCGACTCTCTACTAAAATGCACAACCCCTATTAAAATTGTAAACAAAATAAATAAAATTGCTCCTAACCATAATAAAGCCAAGTCAATTTTGCCAGAAGCATTAGATTGGAATCTTATTTGGTTTGCCTTACCTGTAGCAAATTCTATTATTACTTGGTTAGTGTCTTCAAATTCAAAAAGAAGATTTTCTAAGTTTTCTATATCTAAATCTAATCCCCTGTCTTTTTTAAAGAAGTTTATAAAATATTTGGAAGTAATGAGCTGCGTTTGGACCAAGGATAAATTAAATGATTTTTCTGATTTATCTATATCCTCCAACGGACCTAAATAACGATCCTTAATGATAAAATAATTTCTATGGCTATCGGCTCTTATCGTAGATATCTTTTTAACAAATTCATTAGCCTCATCCATATCAGTAATTTTGCTAAGGTGACGAATAATAATGGCCGTTTTTAAAGCATTTTTATTTAAGTCTCTAACGGCATTACTTACTGTTAAAGGATGATTAAACATCTTTACAGTTGTAGCAAACATATTGTTCATTTGATGGATCGAATTATAACCATACAAGGAAATTAATATAATAATTCCAAGTATAGCAAGCTGTAAACTTTTAAAAATTGACACTTTAATTCCCAAGTTGATTTTTTTAATTTTAATTATACGGTTTTAAAAAAACACACTCAAGAGATAATTAAATTTTAGAGCTTATTTTCTTATTTGATGTTTTTTTTTGCGTTTCCAAACTGGGGTAGTGTAAATTAGGAAACACCACTAGGCACATGCCCCTGGCAATTTTTAGTTTTACTGGCTAAAATTGTCGTAAAATTTAACACATTGTTTCTATTTTAACTTTGCTAAAAGCGGACATTATTATTTTGCTTTGGATCAACACCTTTTAATAAAAAACTTGCTTAATTTGTA
>CAYMAW010000046.1:0-8287 GCA_964388565.1 uncultured Piscirickettsiaceae bacterium
CGGCACTTTTTACCAGTATAAAATAATCTTAGTTGTTAAGCGTTTCCTTAAAGAAAAACCTTTCTCTTCAAAATGGTATCGCATTACCATTTTAGTTTAAGGAAACAGTAACCAACCTAATCACCATCCGTAAAGTTCATGCCAAAATCAACACCCAACCCTTTTGGAATATCTTTTTCTAACATTTTTATCAGCTTGCTATAGGTTGGTTTCATTGCTTCGCGGTCTTTTGATTGTGCTTGTTTTTTTGCTATGTTTAGAGTATTTAAAAACGCTTCTGCAACTTTTTGTTTTCCAGATGCTTGTAGGTATTTTTGTAAACTTAATGCTGTTCCTTTTGCGGTAAATACGCTTTCTATTGCTTCAAGTCCTGCTTCCATATTTTTAAAGGTCATTCCTGAATAGGTTGCGTCTAGCCTGCCGTCTAACTTTCGTTGTTTGATGTAACGCAGATAGTCTTGCATTGAAAAAACGAGCTTGGTTAGAGACTTTTCACCATTCATTAAACTACCACTGGCAAATAAATCACGATAAGAACTGCCCCCTGGCATGTCCCCTGATTTTTGCCAGCCAGCCATTACATAGCTTGCGTTATCTAAATTAAGTTCACTTATTCCAATTAATAACGCACAGCTTCTTGTGTTATTTCGATAATTTGTAACTATCGCTTTGCTATCTGTTTTTTTAGTGATGAAGTCTGAGAAAACCATTTGTTCTAATGCACTGATTCCAACTAAATTAAAATTTAATTTTGCGAAATAGGCACGGTCTAATTTTTTAGTATCATTTAATCGTTGGTTCAATCGGCTACGAACGGTGCTGTCATAATTTTTGCCTCGTTGACGCATTGGCTCGACGAAGTTTACTTTGGCTAAAAAAAGATTATCTCGTAGTGGACCAAAATCAAACATAATTGTTTGATTCCATTTTAGGGATAACTGCTTCCAGTCTGTTTGTAGTTGTTTTAGTTTAGGTGTATTGGGTGCTTGGCAAAACTGTTGAACAGAACCGTGAAATACTTTAGAGGACTGTTGCCAAGATTGAATATTTGGGATAATAACGATGTCTGCGGTATGCGAAACAACTTGTTGTAGGCCTGTTGGGCTTATTTCTAATTTTGTTTGTGTTGTTCCACAACTTACTAGAGAAATAACGGTAATAAAAAATAAAGATAGTTTTACTTTCATAATTAGTTCCTTTTTATCCTTCCATTGTAAGTCAAATACTCATAATTTTCTTTTCTATTCTTTTTATAGAAATGGGTGTTAAAGTTTTCATTGGTTGTGCGAATATAGATATTCTTAATTCTTCTATTTGCCAGCGAATGTCGATAAGCGTTTCTGAATTTTGGTAGGCTGATTCATTTTTTAGACGATCATAACTGGCGAGCAAAGGCGTTATTTGACGGATCGCTAATTGATCTTTACTTGGGTCTATGTCTATTTTTTCTAAACGCTTTGCCATTGCTTGAAAATAGAATGGCAAACGATTAAACCATTTATCGGGTGTTTTGCGGACAAAATCTTTGCTGATTAAACTGTCTAGTTGTTGCTTCATATCGGCAACCGACGCTAGCCATCTTGGGTTTACTTTACCTTTAATTTGTTTAGCTACTTTTTGGTGTCCTGTTAAAATATTATTAACTTGTTTTGCAACGGCTTGTGCTTCTTCTACCCAATTTTCTTTTACTTTGTTTAGGGCTGTTTCGTATTCAATTTGGGTTCTAATTTGTTGTGGATTTGGTACGAGAGAATTTAAGGCTCGGTCTATGATTTGTTGCGTTAAATCTTGGCAAGTTCCGTAAGGTGCGTAACAAAGGCAGGATTTTTGTAGCGGAAGTTTGCTGGTTAAGTATTTAACTTTATCTACTAAATTATTATTTAACAGCTTTATAACTGCTTTTGCATGCTGTATATTTGCTAAGTCTTCATCACCGATTAGGGCTATTTCAATGCCATTATTGGTGATTTGTAAACGAGGATAACCAACCATGTTACCCGATGTTGATTTTATCGTTTGTTGTTGCTGTAAATCGCCAAAGTCCCATATCTCAACTTTTTTGGTGCCGTGTTTGCGTTGCTTTTGTGTCACTTTAATTTGTTTTTGAACAAGATGTTTATAATCTTCTTTTAATTTTATAAGATCACTTTCTTCCGCTAATATTTTTTTACTTTCATCTTCTAGTTGGTAAAAAGGTTTTAGATGTTGAGGAAGCTTCACTTCTTCAAAATCGGTTATTGATATTTTTTGGCTCGCTCTCCTATTTAAAGCCAGCACTAGCTGTGTAACATAGTCTTCTTTTTTATCTGCCGATATATTTTCATGCACCAATTCAACATACTGTGGAACAGGGACAAATTGTTTTCTTAATTGTTTTGGTAACGATTTTATATAAAGAGCCGTTTTTTCTTTTATCAACCCTGGTGTTAGCCATTCAAAATCTTTTTCATCTAATAAATTAAGTGAGGCTAGGGGTATTTTTATAACCAAACCATCTTGCTGTTTACCTGGGTCAAAACAATAGTCAACCGTAATATTAAGGTTGTTCTTTATTTTAATTTGATCGGGAAAATGCAAGTCTAAATTACTATCAAAACTTTGTTTTAATAAAAAGGATTGCTCTAAATGCAAACTTTCAATTAATTCAGGGGTTTTATTTTCGGCAGTTTTCAACCACTTTTCAAAGGTCGCAACGCTATAAATATTTTTCGGGATTTTTTCATCATAAAATTCATACAGCACTTCATCATCGACTAAAAAATCTGGGCGACGCATCTTCGCTTCCAAATCTTTTATTTCTTGAATTAACTTTTGGTTATGGACAAAAAAACTAGCTTTCGTTTTCATTTCTCCCATTACCAAAGCAAAGCGTAAAAATATTTTATGCGATTCTACCGCATTAATTTGACCATAATTACAACGGCGTTTATTAACCACAGGCAGACCATATAAGGTTATAGATTCATAGGCGGTAACCTGCCCAGCATTTTTTTGCCAGTGAGCATCAGCATAACTATGCTTTAATAAATGGGCTGCAATACTTTCCACCCACCTAATATCAATAGAGGCATTATTTCGGGCATAAAGTTTGGTGGTCTCGACTAGTTCTGACGAGAGCATCCATTTTGGTTTTTGCTTAAACATCACCGAACTTGGGTGAATAAACAGCTTAGTGTTTCTTGCACCCTGATAACTTTTATCGTCATTTCGTGTCGCTAAATTCCCTAACAAACCTGCCATTAATGAACGGTGAACAGCAATTGAATGAATGTCTGCCAATTCCTCTGTTACTACCCCCCCCCTGGTGATTTCTTCATAGAGATGTAGCTCTCCAACTTTAATTCCAGTTCGTTTTAATGACTGACTTAATTGCATAAATAACTCATGCCATTCTTTCATTCTTAAATAGGATAAATAGCTAGTTTTACAGAGTTTTCTTAATTTGTTTTGGGTAAGATGTTGGCGTTTATCTTCATAAAAACGCCATAAATTTAATAAGAAAATAAAATCAGAGCGTTCATCTTCAAACTGTTTATGGGCTTTTCCTGCCGCCTGCCTGTTTGCTTCATTGGTTACGCGTGGATCTTGAATACTTAAAAATGAAGCAATAATTAATACTTCTGCCAAAACGCCATTATCTTGCCCTGCCATTACCATTTTGGCTACACGAGGCTCTAGTGGTAATTTTGCGAGCAGGCTACCATCTGTGGTTAATTTTCGATCTTGGTCTAACGCCCCCAATTCTTGCAATTGTCTAAAACCATCGTTAACGGCTTTTTCTTCGGGGGGTTCAATGAACGGAAAACGGCTTACCGAACCTAATTTCATTACATTCATCTGTAAAATAACGGCGGCTAACGAGGTTCGATGAATTTCTGGTGGGGTAAATTCAGAGCGACTATTAAAGTCTTCTTCATCATACAATCGCACACAAATACCTGCCGAAACACGACCGCAACGCCCTGATCGTTGGTTTGCAGATGCTTGTGATATTTTTTCTATCGGCAATCTCTGTACTTTTGAACGCACGCTGTAACGACTAATTCGTACCTGTCCAGGGTCAATAACAAACTTAATCCCAGGGATAGTTAACGAGGTTTCGGCAACATTGGTTGATAAAATAATGCGTCGTTTTACTGAGGTTTTAAAGACTTTATTTTGTTCTGCCATTGATAATCGAGCGTACAAGGGTACGATTTCAGAATTTTTTAACTTATGTTTTCGCAAAGTTTCGGCAACATCTTTAATATCTCTTTCGCCAACTAAAAAAACCAGTACATCACCAAACGGATCTTCACGATCAAATTCTTCTAAGGCATGCACAATACCCGTTGGAATATCTTGTTCAAATTCATTTGCGTCATCGTCAACATAAGTCGTTAATGGACGATAACGCATTTCAACTGGGTAGGTTCTACCACTCACTTCCATAATCGGTGCGTTGTTAAAGTGTTTTGAAAAACGAGCGGTATCAATCGTTGCAGAGGTAATAATTACTTTTAAATCTTGGCGTTTTTGCAGTATTTGTTTCAAAATTCCTAACAAAAAATCAATATTGATTGAGCGTTCATGTGCTTCGTCAATAATAATCGTGTCGTAGCGACTTAAGAAAGGATCATTTTGAACTTCTGCCAACAGAATTCCGTCGGTCATCACTTTAATTAAGGTATTACCTTTGCCTAAATCATGAAAACGAACTTGATAGCCGACCAATATTCCCAAAGGAGAATTCAATTCTTCAGCAATTCTCTCTGAAACGCTTCTTGCCGCTAATCTTCTTGGTTGAGTACAGCCAATTTTACCAAATACGCCTCGCCCAGCTTCTAAACAAATTTTAGGAACTTGCGTGGTTTTACCCGAACCCGTTTCACCCGCAATAATTACCACTTGATTATTTTTAATTAAATCAAATAACTCATCACGCCGTTTTGCAACAGGAAGCGTGTCATCATAAGAAACATTAGGCACAAGGGCTTTATTTGCAGCCACTTTGCTCATAGATGCAACTAGTTTATCTATAAACAGCCCCCCCCTGGCACTTTTTAGAAAATCACTGAATTCTTGATCAGTTTTTAATTTAAACTGATTAAATTGGCGAGTTAAATGAAATTTATCTTTTGAAAGTACATTTTTAAGAGCTTGTTTAATCGAAGAGATAGTTGCAAAGGTTAATATGTCTGACATGGGTTCGTTCAATAATTATTTTAAATATATTTTACCCTAATCCATATTTAAAAATTGGTTAATCCATTTAGTATAAATACTTAGATTACCTACCTTTATGTTATTTTTTTTTAAAAATGTGATCTTCATCAAGTTAACATTAAACTAATATGTTAATTTAATATTAAATGTGTTAACCTTCAGGGTAAGTGGAAATTAAATACGCTAGATACCTTCACTTCTCAGACTTTAAATTAATTAAAGGGGCTATAAAAATGAAAATGAATAATTTTTTTTTTTCCTATCATAATCGCAATAATATCACTTAGTGGTTGCAGTTCAGATAGTAAAAAAATAGAAAATACTGTTCCTTCCGCTAGCAACGGAAACTTTAATGTTTTACAAAATGGTAATACAACATTTAACTTAATTGCTACTGATGCAGAAGGAGATTCTTTAACTTATAGCCTTGCTACAAACCCTCAAAACGGTTCAGCTTCTTTAAGTGGTAATATAGTAACTTATACACCTACCGCTAATTTTTCAGGTTCTGATAGCTTTACTTTTAGTGCTAATGATGGCGAATTTGATTCTAGCGTAGCCACCGTAAATATTACTGTTGATGCTTCATCATCTATTACTGGTAAAGTTTCGAAAATTGATGGTACTTTTATTGATGGTGTTACGGTTAAAATATTAGATGCAACGGGAGAGATTTTACTACCTTCTATAACTGGCACCAGTTCTGGTAATTTTCAGGTTACGGCTAAAATAAATACACCTTTAGTCTTAAACTTTATAAAAGATGGTTATGTAACACAGGTTAAAGCCATAACAACACCAGAGCTTAAAAATATCAACCTTCCTTTTGATGTCTCCATGTTAGAGATGGGAGATGCTCAAATTTTAAATATTTCATCAGGTGGTACAATAGCTGGTACAGATGGTGCTTCAGTTGTTGTAAGTGCGAACAGTTTTGTCGATTAAAACTGAATAAGTGATAAAGGATAAATTCAAGATAACATTACTCCTATCGATGTTTCTGACCCGAATACTCTGTTAGCATTCCCTGGAGAATTTGCAGGAGTTTCTGAAACAACAGGCGAGGTAGTTGCAATCGCGACACTTGGTACAACTTATTTTGATTTCAGTCAAAATGGTGAAAAATTACAGATTGCAGATGGCATGACTGCAACCATTCAGCTACCTATTTTCCTTACTACCAACCCTGCTACTGGCAACCCTATTGCAATAGGAGATCAAATAGAGCTTTGGTATTTAAATGAAAACACCGGGATTTGGGTACAAGAAGGAATGGGGGCGGTTATAACTAACATTAACTCCCCAACAGGATATTCACTAGAAGCGAGTGTTTCACACTTCACCCCTTGGAATGTTGATATTCCTATTTTTGATTTCTCTTTTATAGATGTAACTGTAAATGGCCCAAGTGGTGGTATTGCTACCGTTAAATTTAGACCTTCTGATGTGAATGGAATTCCAAGTTGGATGAATAGCACTAGAAGCATGGCAATTGGAACAACACGAACTTATCAGGTTGCCGAATTTTGGTCTAGTGTCTGTGTTTGGGTTGAATATATAAACACTTCAGGAGCATCTGCAACAACAACTGAACAGTGTGTAAATACTCTTATCGTTGATAACAGTTACCCACTTACATTTAGCATTAGTTCTGTAGCAACTCTAGAACTTAGAAGTTGGTCTAATCGTTCGTCTTATAGAACAGATAGAAATTTGAATATATCTGTAAGACCTGTCGGTTTAGAAACAAATGTTAGCTATGCAATAACCTCTGGTTCTTTACCTGCTGGTATCTCTTTAATTCCTCATGGTAATACTGGTGCTAAAATTATAGGTTCTTCTAGTATCTTAGGAAACTACAGTGTAACCATAACAGGAACAGATAGTGATGGTAATACAGATACTCAAATTATAGGATTCTCTATTGTCAATCCGCCTGCTCCAAGTCTTAGAAGTGAGATTTATTTAGCATATAATTCTGCTGATGATATAAATGAAAACTTATCCTCTAGCCTTTCTTACAGTTCAAGTGTTCCAACACACTGGACAATCACAGAAAGTGATGGCAGTGCTGTTGCTAGTAATGTTACTATTAGCAATACGGGTATTTTAACTATCACCAGCTACAATGGTACCAATGTAATATATAAAGCTAGAGCTTACAACAGCTATGGTGTTAGCAATGCAATGGATGTTTATATTGAAAATATTGCAACTTCAGCACCCAGATTACCAGTATCAGAAGAGGTATATCTAGATTCTTCGATGGGAATGATTACCCATCAGATAACGCCTCTTAACAGTGTAGCTGTTGATTCATGGACAATGACTGATAGCAATAATAACCCTGTAAATTATATTAACTCAACAGGATTAATAACATCGCCACCTGATGGAACTTATATAATAACGGCATCAAACAGCAACGGAAGTAGTAATGGTATGACTGTTAATATTACAGACATGATGACTGGAGGAGGCGGTGGCCCTGGTTGCACACCTGGAGATATAAACTGTACACCTTAGTATAGGAAGCACTGAACAATCGCCAATTATTTTTTACTGGATAAAATGCACGAAATCTTAACTAGTAAAAAACTTTTTTGGATTTTTATTCAAATTAAAATATGAATTTTAATTTGAATAACTCCATTTCGTTTATTTACTTGTCTTTTTTTTTGCCACCCTACTAAGGAGAAACTGAACATTTACCCTTATTGGGTTTCATCCACATAGGTAGAGGGCTATTTTCCATCACCCAACCACAATTAAAATTATCACAGGGGTCTACTGGTCGCCGTTCATAAATGGCACAACCTTTACAGGTGCTATGTTGACAACCATGACCAGGGTAAACTGGATTGTCCTCTATCACCATTTGTACCCAACCATCGCAACAGCCCGTACAGGGGACACATGATCTTGATTTATTTTACAATTTCGTCCTCCTCCTGAACGGTTTTCAAAATGTTTTTACCCTAATCCGCAGATAGGATTTGGGTACAGGGTACTGGTCCTTTTGCTCTAGGGGTTTGCTAAAAATCTTAGTCGCACCCATAGGTTCGGCGGGCATTTTTAGTGA
>CAYMAW010000047.1:0-8228 GCA_964388565.1 uncultured Piscirickettsiaceae bacterium
AGGGCGCTTATTATTAGAGTTATTTCCATTACCCCAAGGATCTTGCCCCGGCTTACCCGGTTCGTTCCATGCCATTTTTATCTCCATTGTTAATAAAGTTTAATTCAACTTCGTATTTTAAATTTAATCGTTAGAAAAGTCATTAACTATTCTCATTATTTATCTTTGAACTAACAATCTCAGACCAGTTTTGAATTGATTCCCACTCATTATGGGTTAAATTCATTGTAAACTGGCTATTGCCATTATCATCAAAACTTTCAGATAAAATAGTTCCTAGCGTGTAAAGATACGCTCTTTTTTTCCCTGCCTGTACATCAAGTTCAATTTGAACCGTAATAAAGTTACCACTAAAAAAACTAGCGACAGCATCTAGCATTAAATCAATTCCGTTATCTTCTTTTGCTGACAACCAAATCCGATACGGCAATCCTTCTTCGCTATAATCAACATGTGGTTGAACACAGTCATCAAGGGCATCTATCTTGTTGTAAACCAAAATTTGCGGCACGCTTTCTGCACCGACTTCTTTAATCACATCAATAACATCAGCCATCTTTTCGACACGGTAAGGGTCTGAAGCATCGACAAGGTGAATAAGTAAATCCGCCTCACTCGTTTCTTCTAATGTGGACTTAAATGCCGCTACCAAATCATGGGGAATATGGCGAATAAAACCAACGGTATCTGCAAAAATAACATTACCTGCACCTGCAAGATGCACTTTTCTTAAAGTAGAGTCAAGTGTTGCAAACAATCTATCTTCTGCATAAACATTTGCGTTAGTCATTTGATTAAATAAAGTGGACTTACCAGAATTGGTGTAACCAACAATGGTAATAGTGGGTAGTTCAGATTTTTTACGCGATTTTCTAGCTAACTTTCGTTGAGCACGCACTTTTTTAATACGCGATTCAAGCTGTTTGATTTTGCCTTGTATCAAACGACGATCCGTTTCAAGCTGAGTTTCACCCGGCCCTCTTGCTCCGATACCACCCTGTCTATCTAAATGCGTCCAACCTTTAACTAAACGAGTTGACATTCTTTTTAATTGCGCCAACTCAACCTGCAACTTACCCTCATGAGAACGCGCTCTTTGGGCAAAAATATCAAGAATCAAACCCACCCTATCTAAAACTTGGCAACCTAATAATTCGCTGATATTTTTTTCTTGTGACGGGCTTAGAGCATGATTAACGATAACTACATCCGCTTCATGTAGTTCAACGGCAAGCTTAACTTCTTCAATTTTTCCCTTACCAACAAAAAACTTAGGATCGGGAGATTCCCGTTTCATTGTAATTAACTCACAAGCCTTTGCTCCTGCTGAATCAACTAGCTCATAGAACTCTTCAAGGATTTCACGATCGGATTCACGATAAAAATCGACATGAACTAAAATAGCGTTTTCTAGTTCTTTTCTTTCTAGCCTACCAAATAACTCCATTAACTATACACTCGACTAGATGGCTTAAAAATAATCTTTTTATCCAAAACTATAATTCTGATGAAACTGATTTTTCGACAAGTTCTTTAATGTAATCTTTAGGCTCGCGAGATGGAACAATAGTTGAAATCGCATGTTTATAAACCATCTGAGTAACACTGCTTTTTAATAAAACAACGAACTGATCAAATGAATCAATATGCCCCTGTAATTTAACACCATTGACGAGATAAATTCCTACGCTAATTTTTTCTTTGCGTAAGGCGTTTAGATAAGGATCTTGAATCGGTAAAGCTTTAGCCACTTTTTTATTCTCCATTAAGATAAAGCAGTTTAATTAATGTGGTTATATTAGCATATTATATTGCCATATAAAGAAACAAGATGATAAATAGTCGCCCACTTAATGATTTAGTCATTATCGCTTTACGCTTGTATTTTTTAAGAAAAAACTAATAGCTATTAAAGGGAGATTGAATAGCTAGGTAGTTTTGTTCATTTTTTGAGTTTTTTCGATCTAATATTTGATTTCTATGCGGAAAACGCCCGTAGGTTTTAACTATTTCTCGATGATGCTCTGCAAATTTTAAATTTTCAGTTAGATTGTACTTTTTAAATAATTCAACCGATAAATCTTGATCCGTTAAATTTTCACTGTGCATCAATGGCATAATTAAAAAAGCTAGCTGTTCCGTTTTTAACTGCGCTAAAAAACCCTGTTCAATTGCTAGTTTAGTTACTTTAACCGCATTTTCTTCAGTTTGAAAGCTCTTTGCTTTTCCTCTAAACATATTTAAAGGAAATTGATCAAAAATAATCGCTAACGCCAAGCAACCTATTGCCGTTTTTTCCCAGTCAGTAAGCCAACCACGCAGAGCAGACTCCCATACAAACTCATATTCTTTTTTAATAAGCATGTCTAACTCAAGTGTCGAATTAAACCAGCTTTTTTTCATTTTATCCGAATACCAATAATCAACAATATCTTGAGCCGTCAAAACCGCCAATTTATCTTGATATTCTTTACTAATATACTGAGTTTTCAACCCACCATTTTTCTTTAAATTCCATCGTTTATCTCGTTTCAGCAACTTCGTAATTATGTTTTTTCGTCTATTCATTTAAATTTCTTCTTAATATTAGTCTCGCGACGAGGGTAACTACCCCGCCTGGCATTTTTTGCTTTTAAAGCATATTTCTTTATAGTTACTATTATAGTATTTCTTATCCATATGAACTACTTTATACCCTGATTCCGATTAGCTACCGTAGGTCTCTAAATACGAATGCTACGCAAGCTATTGATTCCACAGAAAAAATAGCTATCTAACCGATAGGTACGACTAATATATATTTTTCCTGTGAAACCAATTTCTTACACATTATTCACATTTTTATATCGGGATCAAGGTTATAATATTCGGCTAATTATAGCGTTTACCGAGAAAAAAATGACCACAAGAAAAATACTTATTACCAGTGCCTTACCCTACGCCAATGGACCGATTCATTTAGGGCATTTAGTCGAATACATCCAAACTGACATTTGGGCAAGGTTTCAACGACTTCAAGGTAATAAATGCCACTTCGTTTGTGCGGACGATGCGCACGGCACGCCCATTATGCTTCGTGCAGAAGCAGAGGGTATAAAACCTGAAGAATTAATTAGCCGTGTATCTAAAGAACACCAAGCTGATTTTGCAGGGTTTAACATTAAGTTCGACCATTATCATTCTACCCACTCAAATGAAAACAAAGAACTTTCCGCTTACATCTACAATCAGTTAAAAGAAAAAGGCCATATTTCTCGCAAAACGATTAGCCAATTTTACGACACCGAAAAAGAAATGTTTTTGTCTGATCGTTTTGTCAAAGGAACTTGCCCAAAGTGTAAAACTGACGACCAATACGGCGATAACTGCGAAGCCTGCGGTGCGACCTACGACCCAACCGAATTAATAAATCCTAAGTCGGCGGTATCAGGAACAACCCCTATTGAAAAAGATTCAGAACATTTATTCTTTGAACTGGCTAACTTTGAAGAGATGCTAAAAAAATGGACAACCGACGGACATTTACAAAGCCAAGTCTCGAATAAACTACAAGAATGGTTTGAAACAGGATTACGCGGCTGGGACATTTCTCGTGATGCACCCTACTTTGGTTTTGAAATTCCAGGTGAAACTAACAAATTCTTTTATGTTTGGCTAGACGCACCTGTTGGCTACATGGCAAGCTTTAAAGCCTACTGCCAAAAATCGGGGCTAGATTTTGATGAATTTTGGTCAAAAGATTCTACCACCGAACTTTACCACTTTATAGGAAAAGACATCATCTACTTCCACTCCCTCTTTTGGCCGGCAATGCTAGACGGAGCAGGGTTTAGAAAGCCAACAGCTATTCATGCTCATGGGTTTTTAACCGTTGACGGGCAAAAAATGTCCAAATCTCGTGGCACATTCATCATGGCAAAAAGCTACCTTGAACACCTAAACCCAGAATATCTGCGTTATTACTTTGCCACTAAACTAAACAGTAAAATTGATGACCTAGATTTAAATTTAGAAGACTTCGTACAACGCGTAAATTCTGATTTAGTCGGCAAAGTCGTCAACATAGCCAGTCGTTGTGCAGGCTTTGTTAAAAAGAAATTTGATGGGAAGCTAGCCGAAACTTGGTCAACAGAAGCAATCGAACTTTACAGTTCTATCGCCAAAGATACCGACAAAATAGCCGAACTTTACGAAAAAAGAGAATTCGCTCACGCTATGCGTGAAACCATGGCACTTGCCGACAGAGCTAATGAATACATCGACGAAACCGCACCTTGGGTACTTGCCAAAGAAGAAGGCAAAGAAAAAGAACTGCATGAATCGGTCAGCTTAGGAATCAACTTATTTAGAGTATTAATCTCACTACTTTCACCCGTCCTACCTATTACCGCAGAAAAATCCCGTGCTTTTTTACAGATTGATGACTACTCGTGGGACGCCATTCAAACACCATTAATGGGACATGAAATAACTAAATTCAAACCACTCATGACACGTGTAGAAATGTCTGCCGTTGAAAAAATGGTTGAGGATTCAAAGGCCGATGCAAAATCAGCGATGCCAGTTCAAAAAATCGCAAAGGAAACTACAATAGAGCCGATTGCCGACGAAATAAGTTTTGAAGACTTTGCCAAAGTAGACTTTAGAATTGCAAAAATAATCAATGCAGAACACATTCCAAAAGCCAATAAACTACTAAAATTAACCCTAGATATAGGTATTGCAGAAAAACAAGTTTTCGCTGGTATAAAATCAGCCTATCAACCTGAAGACCTAATTGGAAAACTAACCGTAATGGTAGCCAACCTAACCCCAAGAAAAATGAGCTTCGGTATGTCAGAAGGCATGGTACTAGCCGCAGGACCAGGTGGCGAAGACTTATTCCTACTCAATCCAGATGATGGAGCAACAGCAGGTATGCGAGTTAAATAACGATTCCTATAAAAAAGAACTTAATAATGGTCTATTAACTCGCTACGCGGACAAAATTACTGTTCGCTACGCACTAAACGAACATAATGACTCTCGCTACGACTATATTTAACATCGTAGCCTCGCTCGAAAAGAACTGCCCATGTATCACTGGTATAAAAAGAACTCGGCGAGGACGACCAATATCCACCATCTGCCATACTATTTTTAAAAATAACAGCGTTAATTGAAGGTTCAGAACATTTAAACTCTACTATTGACTTTAACTCTTTTAAATTAGGTAATCTCCAGTCGCTATGCCCTGCAAAACCTCCCCCACTATTTAATGATTGTGGTATTTGTAATGCGTTCTCCCAAGTATGAGTTGTTGCCACACCTGTAGCACAGCTATCATCTGTGTTATCCCAAGTTTGCCCTTCGCTACAAGATTTCCACATTAAACCTGTTATTTCATGGGTTACTGTGCCATCATTATTTACAGTAAAATCAATATCAGGGGTAGTAGTAAGTATGCCTGAATGACAAGTTTGGGCATTAGTCATTGAGCTGTATAAAACTAATAAGCCAATACTGATTAATGGAATGCTGTACTTGTATAAGTTATTCATAGTTTATTCCTTAAGTTAATAATTTGTTTCTTCTAAAAATCAAAGCTACTATCTACCACGCACCAAGCGCACCGACAGATTAGTATTACGCAGATGACTTAAGCCACTCCCATAGGCGAAATAAACACTAGACACATTACCGTCCGTTACTGGTGTGGATGACCAGTAAAAGCTTGATTGTGAATTAGGAAAATAATTTGTATCTATTGCTGGATGATTTCTACCTAAATGTACTATCGACTGTAATTCATTCAAATTGGGTAGTCGCCAGTCTGTTGCACCACACAAACCATTTCCATTATTTGAAGCGTTCACCCTTGCAATAAAAGATTCGGTGTTGCAGTAAGTCGCGGTATCATTAACATCATAACCTGTACATACCGTATGGTTACCACTATTAGGGCCATTAGAACCTGCATTACCGTCATTATTAGTTGTGCTATACCAAGAATAACTATCATATTTACTGTGTTGGTCTCTGCCTCGTTCGGCATCTGTTTTTACTTCCCAGATCAACCCTGTATAATTATCTTTCACACATGACCAATTCGTAGCATTAGCGTCTAATGAATTTCCACTCGCATCTAATTTAGTAAAATCAAACCCCGCATCTCCGCCACCTACTTTAGTTAAAGTTTCATTTGCATCTCTACCATGAGAACAATCTTGTCCACCGATTGTCTCACCTGTACAGTCAGTATTATTACCACTTGGAGAGTTCGCTCCCCAAGTTATGCCTGTATCGTTAATAGGTCTAACAGATGATGCCTCAATGATAGTGACTATTCGTGTAGCTGTGGCAACATTACCTACTATATCGCTAGCGGAGTAGGTTAGAGTATAAGCATCACCGATGGTACTAGTATCCACACTAGCCACCACAATGCCCTCCTTGGTAATTTCCATCGTTACACTAACATTTTCGTCCTCTACATCAGTTGCCGTTGCTCCTGGATCTATATAGTTTTGCCCTTGTTTAACATCGACCATTGCAGCACCATTCAGAGTAATCACTGGAGCGGTCACATCAACCACATTTACAGTTCGTGTAGCTACAGTGACATTTCCTGAAACATCACGAGCAGTGTAGGTAATAGTATAGGTTCCAACTGTTGCCATATCAACGAGTCTTGTCCCTGTTATACTCACAGAGACTACGCCATCAACAGCATCTACCGCATCGACTCCTGGGTCTATATAATCTTGCCCTCCTTGTTCAACATTCATAGGATTATCACCTACTGGGGTTATGACGGGCCCCACGGTATCGTTTTCATCGGGTTCACGACCGCCACAAGAAACTAGTAAAAAAACTAGCATAATACTCATAAATAACTTGGTTGTTTTATTCAATTTATTTTTCATAATTATATTTCTCTAAATAATTCTTATTGGTGATTATGAGTGAAGAAGTTTTATTTGTCAATGATTAGCTTTGTTCAAAGAAAACTAAAAAAGCTAAGGGAAGATACCTTAGAGCATTGAATTGAATTGAATCAAATTTTACGGGATGGTAAAACGTGACATTTACCCGTAAAAAATAATTAACGGTTGTTCAGCGCCTTCTTAAGTTTTTTCTTAAACCATCTCGCGCATTTTATTTTTTAAGGCTATTTTTTCATCATGGCGTTTTTTAATTAATACTGCCATATCACCGCCAATATGTTCTTCACCCCGTTCTCTGGCTAATAAAACTTGTTTTTCTCGTTCACTAAATCGTTGTCTTTGTGCGTCGGTAACACTATCAATACAGTGTGGGCAACTAATACCTTCCTCATAATCTTTGCTTGCCATTTCTTCTTTAGTGATTGGATAACGGCAGGCGTAACATTGATCGTAAGAACCTTTTTCTAAGTCATGATTTACTGCCACACGATTATCAAAGACGAAACACTCACCTTCCCACATCGTATCTTCTTTTGGTACATCTTCTAAATACTGAAGTACACCGCCTTGTAAATGATAAACCTCTTCAAAACCTTGTTCGATAAGATAGGCGGTAGATTTTTCGCAACGAATGCCACCCGTACAAAACATCGCTACTTTTTTATTTTTCTTTGGGTCTAAGTTTTCTTTAACATACTTAGGAAACTCCCTAAAGGTATCTGTATTAGGGTTTATCGCATTTTTAAAAGAACCAATTTGAAATTCATAGTCATTACGAGTATCAATCAATACCGTATCAGGATCAGAAATTAAGGCATTCCAGTCATTAGGTTTTACATAACGCCCAACTTTCAGTTTTGGATCAATTCCTTTAACTCCCATCGTAACAATTTCTTTTTTTAACTTTACTTTGGTACGATAAAAAGGATTTTCGACCGCGTAAGAAACTTTAGTATCAAAACTAGCTAACCTTTCATCTTGGCGTAACCAATTAAGCACATTATCCATACCTTTTTTCTCACCAGCAATCGTACCGTTAATACCTTCCGAAGCCAATAATAATGTACCACGCACTTCATTTTCTAGCATGACATCAAGCAAGGGTTGGCGTAATTGTTCAAAGCTTTCAAGGTAAACAAAATGGTATAAAGCGGTAACTATAATTTTAGGGGTTGACACAATTTTCTCCATAGAAGGTTTAAATTATTTTATTTATCAAAAAAATATCAAAGCTCACCTTAAGGAAGCGCTTAACAACTAAGATTATTTTATACTGGTAAAAAGCGTCGATATTTTCACTGC